>NZ_JBIRTN010000014.1:0-226377 GCF_044334705.1 Streptomyces sp. NPDC020731 | reverse complement strand
TTGAGTTCTCAAGGAACGGACGCTTCCTTTGTACTCACCCTCTCGGGCTTTCCTCCGGGCGCTTCCCTTCGGTCTTGCGTTTCCGACTCTATCAGTCTTTTTCCGACCCTCTGACCACCGTCTCGCAGACACGCAAGAAGTGATCCAAAGATAGGATCTGACGAGTTGGATTGCTGTCGAGAGAGGGGCGTCTGTTCGCGCCGCTCATCCCCGAGCAGGAGTACGACTCTACACGGGGTCGCGGACCATGTGCAAATCGATTAGAGTGCGTGGTCTAGACCTCTCGTCTAGACCACTGATCCGGACCTGTCCCCCGGAACCGGTACGTCACATGACATACGCTGCTGAACAGCGCGCCGGAGGCAGGCAGTGACGGCGGCGTACGTACAGATCTCCATGCCTGGGAGGCTTCCCATGACCACCGTGACGTCCCCGCTCGCAGGACGGGCCATCGGACTGGTGTCCGTGCCCGACCCGGTCTTCTCCGGGGCCATGGTCGGCCCGGGTATGGCGATCGACCCCGCGCGGGAGCCCTCCGAGGCCGTCTCCCCCGTCGACGGTGTGATCGTCTCTCTGCACCCGCACGCGTTCGTCGTCGTCGACGAGAGCGGGCACGGCGTGCTCACCCATCTCGGTATCGACACCGTGCAGCTCAACGGCGAGGGCTTCGAGCTGCTCGTCAACAAGGGTGACACCGTGACGCGCGGCCAGGGCATCGTGCGCTGGAACCCGGCCGCCGTCGAAGCCGCCGGCAAGTCCCCGGTGTGCCCGGTCGTGGCCCTGGAGGCAACGGCGGACGCTCTCTCCGAGCTTCGTGACGACGGCGACGTGAAGGCCGGCGACACCCTCTTCCTCTGGAAGTGACGCGGCGCCGTCCCGTGACGGCCACCAGGACAACCAACGCGGCGGCGGAGCCCGCCGCTCTACCGGAGACGGGTGAGATGGAGACAACGCTGCGAGGCGTCGGTGTCAGCCACGGTGTGGCGATCGGCGAGGTACGGCACATGGGTACGGCGGTGCTCGAGCCGCCGGCCAAGCAGATCCCGGCGGAGGAGGCGGAGCGTGAGCAAGGGCGCGCCCGCAAGGCCGTGGAGGCGGTCGCGGCCGATCTGACGGCGCGCGGCAACCTCGCCGGGGGCGAGGCCCAGGCGGTGCTCGAGGCGCAGGCCATGATGGCTCAGGACCCCGAGCTGATGGCCGACGTGGAGCGGCGCATCGCCGTCGGCAGCACCGCTGAGCGTGCGGTGTACGACGCGTTCGCCGCGTACCGCGAGTTGCTCGCGAATGCCGGTGAATACCTGGCGGGCCGCGTGGCCGACCTCGACGACGTGCGGAACCGTATCGTCGCGCGGCTGCTCGGAGTGCCGATGCCGGGTGTACCGGACAGCGACGAGCCGTACGTCCTCGTGGCCCGCGATCTCGCGCCGGCGGACACGGCTCTGCTCGACCCGACGCTGGTGCTCGGCTTCGTGACCGAGGAGGGCGGCCCCACCAGCCACAGCGCGATCCTGGCCCGCGCCCTCGGTGTCCCTGCCGTGGTCGCCCTGCCGGGTGCCGGTGAACTCGCCGAGGGCACGCTGATAGCGGTCGACGGCAGCAGCGGCGAGATCTTCGTGAACCCGAACGACGAGAAGAAGGCTCAGCTCGAGGAGGCGGCGGCCGAGCGCAAGGCGGCGCTGGCTGCGTCGACCGGGCCCGGTGCGACCGCCGACGGTCACAAGGTGCCGCTGCTGGCCAACATCGGTGGCCCGGCGGATGTGGCGGCCGCCGTGGAGGCGGGTGCGGAGGGCGTCGGTCTCTTCCGTACCGAGTTCCTGTTCCTCGACGACGACAAGAAGGCTCCTTCCGAGGAGAAGCAGGTCACGGCCTACCGTCAGGTGCTCAAGGCGTTCCCCGAGGGCCGTGTCGTGGTGCGGGTGCTGGACGCGGGCGCGGACAAGCCGCTGGACTTCCTCACTCCGGCGGACGAGCCGAACCCGGCGCTGGGCGTGCGTGGTCTGCGGACGCTGCTCGATCACCCCGGGGTGCTGCGTACGCAGCTGACGGCGCTGGCCAAGGCCGCCGAGGGACTGCCCGTCCACCTCGAGGTCATGGCCCCGATGGTGGCCGACCGGGCCGATGCCAAGGCCTTCGCGGACGCCTGCCGGGAAGCGGGGCTGCGGGCGAAGTTCGGCGCGATGGTCGAGATTCCGTCCGCCGCGCTGCGGGCGCGCTCGGTGCTGCAGGAGGTGGAGTTCCTGTCGCTGGGCACGAACGACCTGGCGCAGTACACGTTCGCCGCGGACCGTCAGGTGGGTGCGGTCTCCCGGCTGCAGGATCCGTGGCAGCCCGCGCTGCTCGACCTGGTGGCGCTTTCCGCCGAGGCGGCGAAGGCCGAGGGCAAGAGCTGTGGTGTCTGCGGTGAGGCCGCTTCCGACCCGCTGCTCGCGTGTGTGCTGACCGGTCTGGGGGTCACCTCTCTCTCCATGGGGGCGGCGTCCATCCCGTATGTACGGGCGTCGCTGGCGAAGTTCACGCTGGCGCAGTGTGAGCGGGCCGCGGCGGCGGCCCGGGCGGCGGACAATGCCGCGGATGCCCGTGACGCCGCTCAGGCGGTGCTGTCGGGCGAGTAGCCGGACCGGGCCGGTCGGCGATCGGTGTCCCCGGGGGGGGGCCCCCCCCGGGGGGGGGGGCCCCCCGGGGGGGGGGGGGCCGGGGGGGGGGGGGGGGCCCCGGCCCCCCCCCGGGGGGGGGGGGGGGCGGCGGGGGGGGGGGGGGGCCCCCGGGCGGGGGGGGGGGGGGCGCCGGCGGGGGGGGGGGGGGGGGGGGGGCCCCCGCCGGGGGGGGGGGGGGGGGGGGGCCCCGGGGGGCCCCCCCCGGGGGGGGGGGGCCGCCCCCGGGCGTTTCCGGCTCAGTGGCGGTGGGCCGTGCCCGGTCCCTCGCCGAGGTCGGGCGGCTCGCAGTAGTCGACGTTGGACTCCGGAGAGATGAGGTCTCCGGACTCGGCGTCGGTGCAGTAGGCGTCGAAGACCTCGCCGGCGGTGAGGGGTTCGAGACCGTGGGCGCGCAGTCGCCAGCCGTGGATCCGGTCGGGGCTGCCGGGTTTGCTGGTCCGCATGACCAGTCCGCCGGGGCTCTCGGTGGCGAGGCCGACGGCCAGGACGGTGGTGAATTCGAGGGCTTCGGACTCGTCGAGTTCCATCCGGCCGGAGATGTCCTCGGCGCGCAGGACTGCGACGAGCGTTTCGGGTGGTCCGGAGACGCTGCACACGAGGTGCCGCTCGCCGGGGGGTGCCGTGTCGAGAATGCGGACGAGGAGGTGTGAGGCGCGCGTGAAGGCGGCGCGGCCCAGGTCCTCACCACACGAGGCGCAGGCGCCGAGGCGGGCGAGGAGCGCGGCCGCGTACTCCCAGGTGGCGCGGCGGACGGCCTCGTCGACGAGGGTGGGCAGGAGGTCGGCCAGCGGGCGGCCGTCGTAGGGGACCGTGGAGCCGGTGGACGCGAGTGCGGCCGTGAACTTTGTGCGGCTGGTGTGGCTGTCGGGGTCGAGGCCCGTTTCCGCGCAGTACTCGGCGTAGTCCTCGGGGTCGAAAAGGGCCACCGTGGTGTGGCCGCCCTGCAGCGCGCGCGTCCTGAGGACGGCTTCCATGTGTTTGAGGTAGGTGGTGTGGTCGTCGAAGACGAAGCTGTCGTAGCGCCGCATGGCGCGGAAGTCGTGCTCGTCGGCCAGCAGGCCGATGGTGCCCGCGACTTCGCGGTGCAGGACGCGTCGCAAGGTCCGGTGGTCGGTGTACGCCATGTCTCCCCCTGTGCACAGTCGATCAATGCTCACTCACAGTAATCGTCGGCACTGACAACGGCGCCCGGCCGGAGGGGGAGCCGGTCTTCTCAGCGTGGCGGGTCAGGCGCGCTTGCGGGCGAGTTCCTCGTAGAAGGCGAGCAGGCCGAGGTTGTCGATGGATCCCGGGTTGACCGCCTTTTCCAGCGGAGTGCCCTGCAGGAGGCGCTTGACCGGGACCTCGATGCGTTTGCCGGTGAGGGTGTGCGGGACGCCGGGTACCTCGATGATCTCGTCGGGGACGTGGCGCGGTGACAGTTGTCCGCGGATGGTCTTCTTGATGCGGCCGCGCAGGTCCTCGTCGAGGGTGGCGCCGGGTGCCAGGTGGACGAACAGGGGCATCCAGTAGCCGCCGTCGGGCTGTTCGATGCCGATGACGAGGGATTCCCTGATCTCGGGGAGGCGTTCCACGGCTTCGTAGATGTCGGCCGATCCCATGCGGACGCCCTGGCGGTTGAGCGTGGAGTCGGAGCGGCCGTGGATGACGACGGAGCCCCGGGAGGTGAGGGTGATCCAGTCGCCGTGCCGCCAGACGCCGGGGTAGGTGTCGAAGTAGCTGTCGTGGTAGCGGGTGCCGTCGGGGTCGTTCCAGAAGTGGATCGGCATGGAGGGCATCGGGTTGGTGACCACGAGTTCGCCGACCTCGTCGGTCAGGGGCTTGCCGCCGGGGTCCCAGGACTGCAGATCCGTGCCCAGGCCGGGGGCCTGGAGTTCGCCGATGTGGACGGGAAGGGTGGGTACGGCTCCGGCGAAGCAGGAGCACACGTCCGTCCCGCCGCTGACGGAGGCGATCCACAAGTCGTCGCGGACCTCGTCGTGCAGCCAGCGGAAGCCGTCGGGGGGCAGGGGGGATCCGGTGGTCGCGACGCACCTCACCGCGGAGAGGTCGAAGTCGCGCGAGGGGTGCACGCCGGCCTTGCGGCATGCCATGACGTAGGCGGCGGAGGTGCCGTAGAGGGTGGCGCCGGTGCGTTCGGCGATGCGCCACTGGGCGCCCGTGTCCGGGTAGCCGGGGCTGCCGTCGTACAGGACGATCGTCGTTCCGGTCAGGAGGCCGGAGACGAGGAAGTTCCACATCATCCAGCCGGTGGAGGTGTACCAGAAGAAGCGGTCATCGGGGCCCAGGTCGCAGTGGAGACCGAGTTGCTTGAGGTGTTCGACGAGGATGCCGCCCTGGGACTGGACGATCGCCTTGGGCAGTCCGGTGGTGCCGGAGGAGTAGAGCACCCACAGCGGGTGGTCGAAGGGCACCTGCTCGAAGACCGGTTCGGTGTCCGCTGCGGTGAGGGCGGACCAGTCCAGTGCCCCGTCGGGGGCCTCGGTGCCGAGCAGGGGGATGTGCACGACGGCGCGCAGGGTGGGCAGTTCGCGGCGCAGTTCGGCGACGACGTCGCGTCGGTCGTGTTCCTTGCCGCCGTAGCGGTAGCCGTCGACGGTGAACAGGACGACGGGTTCGACCTGCTGGAAGCGGTCGAGGACGCTGCGTGCGCCGAAGTCGGGTGCGCAGGAGGTCCATACGCCGCCCACGGCCGCCGTGGCGAGGAGGGCGACGACGGCCTGGGGGATGTTCGGGAGGTATCCGCTGACTCGGTCTCCTGGGCGCACGCCCAGGGAGCGCAGCTCGGCCGCCAGGGAGCCGACCTGGCGGCGCAGCTCGGCCCAGGTAACGGGGCGCGGGTCATGGGTTTCGTCGACGTACAGCAGGGCCGCTTCCTCCGCGCGGGAGGCGGTGGCGCGCAGCGCGTGTTCGGCGTAGTTCAGCGTGGCTCCGGGGAACCACTGGGCGCCGGGCATCGAACGGTCGCCCAGGACGCGCACGTAGGGGGTCGAGAAGCGGACGTCGAACCACTCCGTGACCGCTTTCCAGAAGGTGTCCAGTTCGTCCACGGACCAGCGGTGGAGCGCCGTGTAACCGCCCTCGGCGGGGGCCCCGTGGCGTTCGGCGGCCCACGTCCGGAATGCAGTGATCCGTGCCTGGGCGATCTGTTCCCGGCTCGGCTGCCAGAGTGGCTGGGGGTTCACGGTCGACATGGGGCGGCTCCCGGACTGTGCGCGTCGTGTGCGTCCTCCGCGCACGGGCTGGGGTGTGCGCGTGACGCGGCTGACAGGGACGATGCCATGTGATCGACTTCCGCACCAGGGCGTCCCCCACATAGTCCGTGTCGTGAAGATGTGGTCCGATCACGGGTGAACGGCAGTTGAACGACCCGCGTGGTGGGCGCGGTCAATGGCAGGGTGAGCAGCATGGACGGTCGTGACCTGGTGCGTTCGGTGAAATCGGTCGGTTCGGTGGGGGCGGCTCAGGGGTTGCGTACCGTACGAGCAGCGTGGCGCAGGCGGCGGGCCGACGCCACCGGGCTGCCGCCGCGGGGGCCGGTGCGTGCGCGGGTGCCCGGAACCGTGCGGGAGGTGGAGCCGGGGCTCGGCGGTGGGCTGGTCAGGTTCGGCCGCTCGGAGTTGCGGATCTTCGTGGCGGTGAACGGGGCGGTTTTCTGGGGCTGGGACGGGGCTGCTCCGGAGCCGTCGTACGCGCTGGCCGGCCGCTGTCCCGATCCGGATCCGCGGGCCGCGCTGGAGCCGGACAAGGACGGTGGCTGGCGGGTGGTGGCCGAGCGGGTGACGGTGGTGGTCTCGCGGCACGGCGCGGTGGAGGTGCTCACCCCGGGGGGTGTGATGCTGCGGCGCGATCTGCCGCCACGGTGGTGGGAGCCGGTGGGCGGTGGTGCCGCGCGCTGGATGCAGCGGTCCGAGGTGCCGGCCGACGCGCGTTTCTTCGGGCTCGGGGGGCGTGCGTCGGGTCCCCGGCTGCGGGACGGCACGTACCGGTTGTGGAACGCCGCGCCCGGTCGTGCTGTCGGCCCCGGCGACGATCCTCTGTCCGTCACGATGCCGGTACAGATGGTGGTGGCCGACGCGGGCACGCATCTGGTGTTCCACGACAGCTCGTGGGACGGCACCGTGACGCTGCGGGAGGGTGAGGAGGGTGCCGGTTCCGGACACGACCGGACCGGGACGAGCGAGCTGCGCATGGACGGGGGCCCGCTGCGCTGCTGGGTGATGGTGGGTGCTCCCGCGCGGGTGCTGCTCGCCTGGGCCTCGCTCACCGGTGCGCCGGCGCTGCCGCCCGCGTGGGCGCTCGGTCACCATCACGCGCGAGGGGTTTTCGGCAGCGAGGAGGAGGTGCGGCGGATCGTCGCGGGGCACCGGGAGCACGGGCTGCCGCTCGACGCCGTGCACCTCGGCATCGAGCACTTCGATGTCCGTCAGGTGTTCACCGTGGACCAGGAGCGGTTCCCCAAACTGCCGGTTCTCGCGGACGAACTGCGGCGCGAGGGGATCAGGCTGGTGTCGGCCGTCGGTCCGGCGGTCGGCGCGGCACCCGGCACCACCGTGTACGACGAGGGGGTGGAGCGGGACGCGTTCGTGCGGGACGCCGCCGAGAAGGTCGTGGAAGGGGTCGGACGGGCCGGAGAGGTGGTCTTCCCGGACTTCACGCACGCGCGCGTGCGTGCGTGGTGGGGCGGTTTGTACACGGAGCGGCTGGCGCAGGGGTTCGCTGGCTTCTGGCACAGCATGGACGAGCCGACGTCCTTCACGGCCTTCGGCGAGCCGACGCTGCCGCGGTCGGCGCGCCACGCGCTGGACGGGCACGGAGGTGACCATCGCGAGGCGCACAACGTGTACGGGCTGTGCATGGCCCGGGCGGCGTACGAGGGGCTGCGGGAGCAGGCTCCCCGGGAGCGGCCGTTCGTGTTGTCGCGTTCCGGGTGGGCCGGTATGCAGCGTCACGGCGGGGCGTGGTCGGGCGAGGTGATGACGGGGTGGCCCGGGATACGGGCGGCGTTGTCGCTGGTGCTGGGGCTGGGCCTGTGCGGTGTTCCCTACGCGGGCCCGGACGTCGGCGGTTCCGGCGGGGAGGCGTCACCCGAGCTGTATCTGCGTGGGCTCCAGTTGGGGGCCTATCTTCCGTTCTTCCGCACCCATGCCGGTGCGCGTGCGGACCGGGGTGAGCCGTGGGAGCTCGGCGCGGACGTTCTCGAGCACGCGCGCGTGGCGCTCGTCGAACGCCGGCGGCTGCTGCCGTACTTCATGACGCTGGCGCATCTGGCCCGGCGTACCGGAGCGCCGTATGTGCGGCCGTTGTGGTGGTCGGCGCCCGAGGAGCGCGCGTTGCGCGACTGCGAGGACGCCTTTCTGCTGGGTGACTGTCTGCTGGTGGCGCCGGTGCTCGCGCCGGGTGTGGAGCGGCGGGCGGTCCAGCTGCCGCGCGGGCGGTGGTACGACACGGCGACGGGACGGGCGTACGACGGGCCGGCCCGGGTGTGGGTCGACGCGCCGCTGGGTCGGATACCGGTGTTCGCGCGCGGGGGTGCCGTTCTTCCGGTGCTGGGGGAGGACGGCGGTCCGGAGCTGGAGGTGTGGGCACCGGCCCGGGGGCGGACCGGGGGCGGGCTGGTGGTGCCGGATGCCGGCGAGGGCTGGGAGGAGCCGGAGATCGAGCGTTACACGGTGCGGTGGTCGGGTCCGCGGATCGTCGTCGAGCGGGAGGGCGAGGACGGTGGCGTGGAGCCGCCCTGTCCGGTGCGCGTCCGCGGGCTGGGCACGGGTGAGGGTCAGATGTAGCGGCCCTCGAACCAGGCCCGTGCGGCCAGGGTGTGCAGGGGGAACGCGAGTTCCTCCGGGCGGCGCAGCAGGTGGCGGTCCTCGGTCTCGTCGGTGCCGGTGAAGGGCGGCAGGTCTTCCACGGGGCGTTCCGGGAGGAGCCCGAACAGCAGCAGGTGTCCGTCGGGTGAGCTCATGGCGTCGGCGAGCCGTACGTCGCGGCTCGCCGCGACGATGCCGGTCTCTTCCCCGAGTTCACGGACGACGGCCTGGCGCCAGTCCTCGCGGTCGTCTATATAACCGCCGGGCAGGGCGGTACGCCCGCGCGCGGGCGCGATGGTGCGGGTGATGACGACGAGACCGGTGCCCTGCGTGTCGTACACGGGCTGGAGGGCGACCGCGACCGGCAGCGGGTTGCGGTAGGCGACGGTGCCGCAGGACGGGCAGGTGCGGGGCCGGCCGGAGACGCCCTCTCCGAAGGCCGTGCCGCAGCTCGAACAGTGGGAGTCCGGCGCGGAGTCGGGAGCCATGGCATGAGTTTCGGACACGCGCGGACTGTATCCGATCACGGTGGGGGCGTCTCCGGGGGCCGGTCAGTTGTGGCCGGTGAGTGACCTCCGGGACACCGGGAAGTCGAAGTAGGTGTCCGGGTGGCTCTCCGGCTTGAAGGTGTAGTGCCACCACTCCTCGGCGAGGTTCACGAAGCCGAGGTCTTCCAGGGTGTTCTTGAGGAGCAGCCGGTTGGCGTGTTGTTCGCCCTGGACACGCGGGTCGAGGGTGTGGCTGAGGGTGTCGAAGCAGTCGTAGCCGGTGCCCATGTCGACGGAGGTGTCGGGGAACCGCTCGTCCTCGGGGGCGAAGCAGGGGGCGAGGGGCTGTCCGGGATGGTAAGGCCTTGCCGGCTTCGTGGGGAGCTTCACGATGGTGAGGTCCACGGTCGAGCCACGGCTGTGGCCGGATTTCTCCGCGATGTAGCCGTCGGCGAACAACCGGGTCTTGTCGACGTTCGGGTAGAACTCGGTCTTCATCCTCTGGTCGTCGAGGTCCTTGGCCCAGCGTACGAAGTGGTCCACCGCGCGCTGTGGCCGGTAACAGTCGTACACCTTCAGGGAGTAGCCCTGACGCAGCAGCTTCCGCTGCGCCGTGTGGAGGGCGTCGGCGGCGGGGCGGGTGAGGATGCACAGCGGTTGCCGGTAGCCGGCGATGGGCTCGCCGACGAAGTTGTGCGGAGTGAAGTAACGGATCTCCTGGATGATCGTCGGGTCCACGCTGTTCAGTGCCACGAAGTCGCGGGGCGCCTGGGGTTCGGGCTTCGCCCGGGCGGTGGCGGAGGCGGTGGCGGAGGCGGCGGTCGCGGCGAGCAGGGCGGCGACGACGGTGACCAGACCGCGTACCGCGAGGGAGAGTCGTGTCATGTCTCCTGCGTCTATCAGGAGTCGGCCCCTCCGGGGAAGGACCCTTCCCCGGACCGTCGAGCGCCCGCGCCGCCGCGGAGGTGGCGTTTCCGGCCGGGTGGCCGATAACCGTTGCGGTCGGCGACCTTGACGCCCCCCGAGTGCCGGTGAACACTTCCCGGTGTCAGTCGACATCGCCGTACATCTCGGCGCATTCCGGCACGTCACCGCTGAGGTATTCCTGCGGCACGGACCACTCCCCCACGGGCGATTCGGCTGCGACGGCACGCTCGTCACGGACGCCGGGCGGGGCGCGGATCCTCCCTGCCTCCGGCTGAAGTCGCCATGGGAAACGCACCCTGCACGCGAGGTCCGGGGCGGATCGTCCCGGGCCGGGGCCTAGGAGCCGCCATGAGCAACGGAGACATATTCGTCGGGGAGATCATCGGCACCGCGATCCTGATCCTGTTCGGCGCCGGTGTGGTCGCCGCCGTCGTACTCAACTACTCGAAGGCGAAGGACGCCGGCTGGGTCGTCATCGCGCTGGGCTGGGGTTTCGGCGTGATGGCCGGGGCGTACACCGCCGCCCCGCTGTCGGGTGGGCATCTCAACCCGGCGGTCACCCTCGGGATCGCCATCGACACCGGGGAGTGGGACCACGTCCACGTCTACGTCGCCGGGCAGATGGCCGGCGCGATGCTGGGCGCCGTGCTGTGCTGGCTGGTCTACTACGCGCAGTTCCAGGCCAACGCCGAGGAGGACATGGCCCAGCCGACGCTCGGGATCTTCTCCACGGCCCCCACCATCCGCAACCCCGTCGCGAACCTCGTCACCGAGATCATCGCGACCATGGGCCTGGTGCTGCCGATCCTGGCGTTCGGGCTCACCGAGGGGCTCGGCGAGTCGGGCACGGCGATCCTGATCGTCTCGTTCCTGGTGGTCGGCATCGGCCTGTCGCTCGGCGGCCCCACGGGGTACGCCATCAACCCGGCCCGCGACCTCGGGCCGCGCGTCGTGCACGCGCTGCTCCCGATTCCCAACAAGGGCACCTCGGACTGGGGCTACGCGTGGGTTCCGATCGTGGGACCGCTCATCGGCGGGGCGCTGTCCGGGCTGGTCTTCAACGCAGCCTTCTGAACGAACCTCCGCACGAACGACGGGGGAGGGCGACGGCTGACCACACGCGCGTGGTGCGTCGTTCTCCGGGTCCGCGGCCTGTGCTCCGGTCGGCGGGAGTACGGCCGTGGACCTGCCGCCGTCTCAGGTGCCGACTGTCTGGCGTCGCTGTGCGGCCCGGGCCATGGCGTGCTGGACGACGCCGATGAGGGTCTCCTTGACCGACTCGCGGTCCCGCGCGTCGCACATCAGCAGCGGTACGTGGTCGTCGAGGTCGAGGGCGCGGCGGACGTCCTCGTCCGGGTAGCGCGCCGCTCCCTCGAAGCAGTTGACACCGACGAGGAACGGGATGGCGCGCCGCTCGAAGTAGTCGATGGCCGCGAAACAGTCCTCCAGGCGCCGGGTGTCGGCGAGGACGACGGCTCCGAGTGCGCCCTCGGACAGCTCGTCCCACATGAACCAGAACCGCTCCTGACCGGGCGTGCCGAAGAGGTACAGCACCAGGTCCTCGCGGAGCGTGATGCGGCCGAAGTCCATGGCCACGGTGGTGGTGTTCTTGGCTTCCACGCCGGAGGTGTCGTCGACCGGGCGCCCCGCCTCGGTGAGGAGTTCCTCGGTGCGCAGCGGCCGGATCTCGCTGACCGCGCCGACGAGCGTGGTCTTGCCCACGCCGAAGCCGCCGGCCACCAGGATCTTGAGCGTGACGGGCTCGACCGGGGGCTTGCCGCGCTCAGAACGCCCGAAGATCATCGATCTCTTCTCCTGCTTGATGGGGTTCGGGCGGCGGGCCGTATCCCCCGCCGCCGGGGGTTTCGACGACGAGCACGTCGCCGGGTCCGACGTCCGCCGAGTCGCTTCCGGCGAGCCGGGTGACCGTGCCGTCCGCTCGTTCGATCCGGTGGGCGCCCGGTGTGCCGGGTTCACCTCCGGCCATGCCGTACGGGGGGACCCTGCGGTGCTGGGACAGCGTGGAGACCGTCATGGACTCCAGGAAGCGGATGCGGCGCACGGCTCCGTCCCCGCCGCGCCAGCGTCCGGCGCCGCCGCTGCCGTGGCGCACCGCGAACTCCTCGAGGCGGACGGGAAGCCGCCACTCCAGGATCTCGGGGTCGGTGAGCCGGGAGTTGGTCATGTGGGTCTGTACGACGGATGCGCCGGGGAAGCCGTCTCCGGCGCCCGAGCCGGAGGCGACGGTTTCGTAGTACTGGTGGCGGGCGTTGCCGAAGGTGACGTTGTTCATGGTGCCGGAGCCCTCCGCCTGGACGCCGAGGGCCGCGTACAGGGCACCGGTGATGGCCTGGGAGGTCTCCACATTGCCCGCGACGACGGCGGCCGGCGGCTCGGGAGCCAGCATGGAGCCCGGCGGCACGATGATGTCCAGCGGGCGCAGACAGCCGTCGTTGAGCGGGATGTCGTCGGTGACCAGGGTGCGGAAGACGTACAGGACGGCCGCGTTGACGACGGAGAAGGGGGCGTTGAAGTTGGTGGGCAACTGGGCGGAGGTGCCGGTGAAGTCGATGGTCGCGCAGCGGTTCTCGCGGTCCACGCGGACGCGTACGCGGATGACGGCGCCCGAGTCGGTCTCGTAGGCGTACGCGCCGTCGTCGAGGGCGTCGATGACGCGGCGCACCGCTTCTTCGGCGTTGTCCTGGACGTGCTTCATGTAGGCCTGGACGACGTCGAGGCCGAAGTTCTCGATCATGCGGCCGACCTCGTCGACGCCCTTGTGGTTGGCGGCGATCTGGGCGCGCAGGTCGGCGAGGTTGGTCTTCGGGTTGCGGGAGGGGTGGGGGGCCTCGGTGAGGAGGCGGAGGGTCTCCTCCTCACGGAAGCGGCCGTTCTCGGTGAGCAGCCAGTCGTCGAAGAGGACGCCCTCCTCGTCCATGGTGCGGCTGTCGGCCGGCATGGAGCCCGGGGCGATGCCGCCGATCTCGGCGTGGTGGCCGCGTGAGGCGACGTAGAAGAGGACCTTCCGGTCACTCTCCGTGCCGTCGGCGAACTCGGCGCCGAAGACCGGGGTGATGACGGTGACGTCGGGCAGATGGGTGCCGCCGTGGTACGGGTCGTTGACGGCGTAGGTGTCCCCGGGGCGCATGGCCGGGCCGCGCCGCCGGATGACCTCCTTGACGCTCGTGCCCATCGAGCCCAGGTGGACGGGGATGTGCGGGGCGTTGGCCACCAGGTTTCCGTCGGGGTCGAAGAGGGCGCAGGAGAAGTCCAGACGTTCCTTGATGTTGACCGACTGGGCGGTGGACTCGAGGCGGGCGCCCATCTGTTCGGCGATGGACATGAAGAGGTTGTTGAAGACCTCGAGCAGCACGGGGTCGACTTCCGTGCCGGTTCGGGAACTCTGCGTAACCGCGACGCGTTCCATGACCAGATGCCCGTCGTCGGTCGCCTCGGCCCGCCAGCCGTCGTCGACGACGGTCGTCGCTCCGGACTCGGTGATGATCGCGGGGCCGGTGACGGTTTCGCCGGGGGGAAGGTCCTCGCGGCGGTGGAGGGGTACGTCGCGCCAGGTGCCGCCGGTGTGGAGGCGGACGGTCCGTGGGGCCTCGGTGCGCTGTCGCGGGGTGTCTTCGTGGGGAGCGAGGGCGGAGAGATCGGGGGGTTCGGTGATGCCGGTGGCTTCGACGGAGAGGGCTTCGACGACGATCGGGCGGTCGAGCGTGAAGGAGTACGTGGCGCGATGACGTTCTTCGAAAACGTGCCGCATCGTGCCGGGCTCGGTCAGTTCGACCGTGAGGGTGGTGTCGGTGCCGTCGTAGCGGAGTTGGGCGCGGCGGATGACCTCGATGCGCTCCTCGGGGACGTCCTCGGCGAGGAGTTCCGCGCGGGCCGCCGCTTCGAGGTCGCCGGCGGTCTTGTGGACACCGGGCATGGAGGACGGTTCCAGGAGGGCCTCGACGGAGCGTTCCCGCATGGCCGTGGTGTCGGCGAGGCCGATGCCGAGCGCGGACAGGACACCGGCCATGGGCGGGACGAGGACGGTGCGGATGCCGAGGGAGTCGGCGACCATGCACGCGTGCTGTCCGCCCGCTCCACCGAAGGTGGTGAGGGCGTACCGGGTGATGTCATGGCCTTTTTGAACGGAGATCCGTTTCACCGCGCCGGCGATGTTGGCGACGGCGATCCGCAGGTAACCCTCGGCGACCCGCTCGGGGGTGCGGTCGTCGCCGGTCTGCTCGCGGATCTCGCCGGCGAGGACGGTGAAGCGGTCGCGGACGAGTGCGTCGTCCAGGGGCCGGCCGCCGTCCGGGCCGAACACCGTGGGGAAGTGGGCGGGCTGGATACGGCCGAGCATGACGTTGGCGTCGGTGACCGTGAGCGGCCCGCCGCGCCGGTAGCAGGCGGGGCCCGGGTCGGCGCCCGCCGAGTCCGGCCCCACGCGGTAGCGGGAGCCGTCGAAGTGGAGGACCGAGCCGCCGCCTGCGGCGACGGTGTGGATGTCCAGCATGGGCGCGCGCAGCCGGACTCCGGCGATCTGTGTGGTGAAGACGCGTTCGTACTCGCCCGCGAAGTGCGAGACGTCGGTGGAGGTGCCGCCCATGTCGAAGCCGATGACGCGGTCGAAGCCGGCGAGTTGCGACATGCGGGCCATGCCGACGATGCCGCCGGCCGGCCCGGACAGGACGGCGTCCTTGCCGCGGAACCGGCCGGCTTCGGTGAGGCCGCCGTTGGACTGCATGAACATCAGCCGTACGCCGTCGAGCTCGTCGGCGACATGGCGGACGTAGCGGCGCAGCACGGGCGAGAGGTAGGCGTCGACGACGGCGGTGTCGCCGCGTGGGACGAGCTTCATCAGGGGACTGACCTCGCTGGACAGCGAGATCTGCGGGAAGCCGATGCGGGCGGCGAGTTCCCCGACCGCTTGTTCGTGGGCGGGGTGGAGATGGCTGTGCACGCAGACCACGGCGACGGCCCGGATGCCGTCGTCGTACGCCTGTCGCAGCGGTCCGGCGAGGGCGCCCAGGTCGGGGGCGCGCAGGACGGTGCCGTCGGCGGCGATGCGTTCGTCCACCTCGACGACCCGTTCGTGCAACAGCTCGGGCAGGTCGATACGGCGGGCAAAAATGTGCGGGCGGTTCTGGTAGGCGATGCGCAGCGCGTCGCGGAAGCCGCGGGTGACGACCAGCAGGGTCCGTTCGCCCTTGCGCTCGAGAAGGGCGTTGGTGGCGACGGTGGTCCCCATGCGCACGGCGTCGACGGGGTCGTCGGATCCGGCCAGCAGTTCGCGGACGCCCACGACCGCCGCGTCGGTGCCGCGTGTCCCCCGGCCCTCGCGGTGGCGGGTGTGCTCCGGAGCCGGGTTGTCGGACAGCACCTTGCGCGTCAGCAGCCGTCCGTCGGGGCGCCTCGCGACGATGTCGGTGAAGGTGCCGCCTCGGTCGACCCAGAACTGCCAGCCTGTCACGTCAGTATCCCGCTTCCGCGCCGGTCACAGCGCCCGGAGGCCGTTGATCACGTCGCGCAGAATACCCTCGTCCGGCAGCTCGGCCGGGGGTACTGGCCGGTTCACATGGACCAATTCCGATTCCACGAGATCTCCGACGAGGACCCGGACCACTCCGATCGGCAGATCGAGTTCGGCGGAGAGTTCGGCGACCGTCTGCGAGGTGTCGCGGCACAGTTCGACGATGTCCACATGCTCCGGGGAGAGCGTGGGATCGGCCTCCGGATCGTCCGCGTGCGGCTCCGTGACGACCACCGCGATCAGGTCGAGGCGGTGCTGGGCCGCACTGGTGGTGCGGCCCCGCGTCATGGCGTACGGACGGACGACCGGTCCGGCCTCGTCGTCGAACCAGTGGCTTCTACCCTGACCGTCAGCGCTCATGTCATCCCACTACCCGCCCGAGGGCAGATCGGTACGCGCGGCGGCGCCCAGATGCACACCGACCCGCTTCACGAGAAGCGTCATCTCGTAGGCGACCTGTCCGACGTCCGAGTCGGCGTCCGCGAGGACCGCGAGGCAGCTGCCGTCGCCGGCGGCGGTGACGAAGAGGAACGCCTCGTCGAGTTCGACGACGGTCTGACGGACGTCACCGGCCTCGAAGTGGCGGCCCACGCCCTTGGCGAGGCTGTGGAAGCCGGAGGCGACGGCGGCCAGATGCTCGCTGTCCTCCCGGGTGAGGTCCTTCGACGCGCCCGTGGGCAGGCCGTCGCCGGAGAGCACGATCGCCTTGCGGATGCTGGCGACGCGGTCGACCAGGTCGTCGAGGAGCCAGTTCAGCTCCCCCTTGTCGGTCGTGGTGTGGCCGGTGGCCCTCGGTGCGGTCATCGACCGTCCCCCTCTGTCGTTCGTCGTGGTGCTGTGCCGCTGTCGGCTTCGTCGCCGGCGGCGTTCTCCTCGCGTCCGCGCTGCCAGCCCCGCTGGAGCGAGGCCATGCGGCTGCGGACTTCGTCGGCATCCCGTTCAACGGGCCGGGCCCTGTCCTCGTTCCGCGGTTCGGCACTGCGCTTGAGCTGCGGGGCGAGGCTGGCCTGCCGTACGCGCCGGGGCAGCGACCCGCCGGGTTGTGCGGCGTCGGTGTCCGTGCCGCCCGCGGCCGGCGAGGAGTCGTCAGGGCCGCTCGCCGCGGGGGCGGTGCGGCGGGTGCGCCGGGGAAGACCGGCAGAGGGCTCCGGCCGGTCGTCGCGCACGGGGCCGGAGGGCGCCGGAGCCTCCCCCTGGTCCCCGTCTCCGGTCATGGGGCGGGAGGGGTCGGGGCCCCGTCGGCGGGCGGGCAGCGGAGGCAGTGGCTCCGCGTCCGGTTGCTCACGCTCGGCGTCGAAGGAGAGCCGTTCGGTGCGACGGCGCGCCGGGAGCGGGGACAGTGTCTCCGCACCCGGGCGGCCGGAGCCCCGGCGTCCCGAAGAGTCCTCCCCGCGGCGGGCGGGCAGCGGAGACGCTGCTTCCAGCTCGGGCCGGGTGGACGCTGCGGGCGCGCCCTCCTCGTCCGTGCGCTCCGCACGGGTGCGCGTGTCGCGGACCGGGCGACCGTGGGAGCTGACCAGTTTGGGTGCTCTCCTGCGGGCCAGCGGGACCGGGGCGCTCCGGTCGTCCCCGCCCTGGTCCGCGCCCTCGGGCGTGCCGGGGGTCTGCTGATGGCGCTCGCGGCCGGGCCGCTCCTCCTGGGTGCCGGTGGGAGAGCGGCGGGGGCGGAAGAGGCCGCCGCGCCGGCTGTCCCCGTCGCCCGGGGCGCCGGGGAAGTCGTCGAGTGCGTCCAGGCCGACGGGGGCTTCCAGTTCGACCGGTCCGTCCAGCAGTGAGGCGGGGAGCCGGGGCAGCTGCACGGGCACCTGGGAGAGCGCGGCGCGGCGGCTCTCCTCCGGTTCGCGGTCCGTGGAGCGCCGGGGGCGGTCGAGGCGGAAGCCGACGCCGTTGGTGTCCGGAACGTCGTCCGTCAGCAATGCGTCGGGGATGAAGACGACCGCTGTGGTGCCGCCGTACGGGGAGGGCTGCAGGGAGACGCGGACGTTCTGACGCTGGGCGAGGCGGCTGACCACGAACAGTCCGAGCCGGTCGGTGTCGGAGAGCTCGAACTCGGGGGTCTCGGCGAGTCTGAGGTTGGCGTCCAGAAGGGCGTCGGCCGCCATACCGAGCCCGCGGTCGTGGATCTCCAGGGTGAACCCGTTGGCCACACGCTCACCGAGGACCTGGACGGCGGTGTGCGGCGGGGAGAACACCGTGGCGTTCTCCAGCAGTTCGGCCACGAGGTGGGTGAGGTCGGCGACGGCCGGACCGGTGACGGCGACCCTCGGCAGTCGGCGGACCTCGATGCGTTCGTAGTCCTCGACCTCGGCGACGGAGGCGCGTACGACGTCCATGAGCTGGACGGGCTTGCGCCACTGCCGGGAGGGCGCGGCGCCGGAGAGGATCACCAGGCCCTCGGCGTGCCGGCGCATGCGGGTGGTGAGGTGGTCCAGCCGGAACAGGTCGGCGAGTTCCTCGGTGTCCTCGGTTCGGCGTTCCATGGTGTCCAGCAGGGTGAGCTGCTTGTGCAGCAGGACCTGGCTGCGGCGGGCGAGGTTGACGAACACCTCGGAGACACCGGCGCGCAGTTCGGCCTGTTTGACGGCAGCCTCCACGGCGGCACGCTGGAGGGTGTTGAGGGCCTGGCCGACTTCTCCCATCTCGTTCTTGTCGTACTCCAGGCGCGGGACCTCGGTCTCGACGTCGACCTGTTCACCCGCCGAGAGACGGCGCATCACGCTGGGCAGCCGCACGCCCGACGCCTCGTGGGCCTCCAGGCGCAGCTGCCGGAGGTCCCGGATGAGTCCGCGGCCCACGCGCACGGAGAGGACGAGGGAGACCAGGAGGGCGATCAGTCCGAGGACCCCGGCGATGACGGCCTGGGCGATGACGTCCACGGCGACGGGTCGGACGCGGTCCTGGTAGCGGTCGGCGGCCTGGTCGTTGAGGGCGCCGAGTTCGGAGAGCACATTGCCGGCGGCGATGTCCCAGCCCTTGGCCGTGATCCCGCGGGGGGTCCCGGTGCCCGAGGAGACGGCGGCCTCCTCGCCCACGCGCAGCGGGGCGGACGCGGCGTTCTTCCAGAAGGCCTCGTAGCGGTCGCGCTCGGACGCGGGCAGCTGCGGCAGACCGGCGTCGTACATCAGGGTGCGCTGGGCCACGAGGTCGGAGATGTCCCGTACTTCGGCACGGGAGAGTTTGCCGACGATCAGTGCGGAGCCGAGCAGGGCGTCCTCGCGGGAGAGCAGTTCGCGGGCGCGGGCGAGATTGACAAGGGCGCGGTACTGCTTGTCAAGCTCGACGTCGTCGACCACATGCAGATTGGCCAGCAGGATGTAGCACGGGTCGACCAGCCGGTTATAGAGGTCGAGGGCCTGGGAGCGGTTGACGGTGCCGTCCTCGACGCTGCGGCGCAGGGACTCGATGCCCTCGAAGGAGTCCATTACCGCACTCAGCTCGCCGGAGTCCCCGTGCATGGCCTCGCGCACATCGGCGTTCGCCGCGCTCCTGCGGACGCCGGCGACTGCGTCGTCGGTGGCGGAGCGACTGCGCCGGAGTGCGGCGAGGCCGTCGGAGGCGCGGGGGTCGGCGAGATAGACGAGGGTCTGCCTGCGCTCCTGCTGGAGGACGCGGACGGTGTCCTCGACGGGGTAGCCGACCTCCTCCATCACCGACGACACGTCGAACAGATGGCTTGCCTCGCGGCCCGTGAGCACCGTGGTGAAGGCCCAGATCGTCGTCAGGGACAACAGCGGCACGAGAAGCAGCGCCACGATCTTCCGGCGGATGGACTTCCCGCGAAAGCGCATGGCCTCCCCCAGCTCGCCCCCGACCGGCCGGGGGTACACATGTGCGTCAACAAACGGCGCGAGCCTACTACCGCGCCGGGGTGAACTCGAAGAGCCGTCCGGAAGCTGTAGTTCCGCACCGAGGGCGTGAGATGGCGAGTTGTCCGGGCATTGCGGGAGATTGCCTCCCGGAATCGGGGGTGCGTCCCTCGAGCCGATCTCCCGGAAGCGCGGGGATGGTTGGCCGATTTCTTTCCTCGTCGGGAATCTTCGCGACGTGCCGTTCGTCCTTCTCTGTGGGAAATGGGGGCGGAATCGGCCACAAGAGCCGTGTCCCGCACCTGGGCGGCGTAGAACAGCGCAAGCCGGGCAGCCACTGGAGAACCGGGTCTTCGGACACGAGTGAGCGGTCTGCTGGCGGTGGGGAGTGACACGTTGATGGGCACGGCGGAGCGGCGCGAGGCACCCGAGGAGGGCGCGGCGGCGCAGGTGAGAACGCGGTCGGGTGCCGGGGCGCCCGGACCCGGTGCAGCCGCGTCCGGGCGTGGGGCGGCGCGCGAGGGCCGCGACGGCGCCGCGGTGCGGGAGACCAGAGGGAGCACCGGCGAGTACGGCGGCTTCAGCGGGAAGGGCTCCTACCGGCCGCTGTGGGTCGAGGAGCCGGCCCGGCGGCGCCGGTTGCCGGATCCGGTACGGACGGCGGCCGTGCGGGCGGTGCTCATCATCGCGGTGACGCTGATTCAGGCCATGGTGGCCTTCCTGTGCACGCTGGCCGGGTCCTGGCTGGCGTTCCCCATGGTCATCAGCAGTGTCGTCAGTACGATCCTGGCGACCTGGGGAGCCCTGGACGTCTGGGTGACCCGCCAGGTCTGGAATCAGCGCAATGGCGTGGTGTCCGCGCCCAGCAGCACCGCGCGGGCCCTGCGGCGCGAGCGGCGCCGTGCCCGCCGTCAGCAGCGGGCCGCCCAGCGGACGCAGGCGCGAATACGCCGGAGGGGTGGAGCCGGGCAACTGTCGCACCCCTGACGGCGCGCTCATCGGAACACGGGCTCTGGGTAGGCTGTTGTTGCGTATGCCGCGCCTGCAGACGTGGCGCGCAACAATTCCCGGACGGGTGACCGGCGCAGCGAGGGTGACCGGCGTCGGTCCGCACCGGGCCGACAGATGGTGAGAGCCGAGCCATGACCGGCGAGCGGAAACAGCCCGGGGGGAACGGGAGAGGCACGACGAGTGCCGTGCAGTCGGTGGACCGTGCGGTGAGCGTGCTGGAAATCCTGGCGCGGCACGGCGAAGCGGGTGTCACGGAGATCGCCGGCGAACTGGGCGTGCACAGGTCCACGGCCTTCCGGCTGCTCGGTGTCCTGGAGAACCGCGGTCTTGTGACCCAGACGAAGGACCGCGGCAAGTACCAGCTGGGTGCCGGTGTGCTGCGCCTCGCGGGCGCGGCTGCCGTGCGGCTGGACATCTCTCAGGAGGGTGTCCCGGTGTGCCGGGAGCTCGCCGACGAGCTGGGCGAGACGGTGAACATAGCGGTGCTGGACGACGCCGCCGCCGTCAACATCATGCAGGCCCGGGGCACGGCGTCGGTCACCGCGCAGAACTGGCTCGGCAGGCGCACCCCGCTGCACGCCACCGCCGGCGGCAAGGTGTTCCTGGCCCACCTGGCACCCGCCGTCCGTGAGGGCCACCTCACGCGCCCGCTGCGCCGGTTCACGGAGCGGACGGTCACCACGGCGCCGCAGTTGCGCGGTGAGCTGGAGACGGTGATCGAGCGCGGGTACGCCGCCACGCTCGAGGAACTGGAGCTGGGTCTCGCGGCCGTCGCGGCGCCGGTCCGCTCGCACGACGGCACGGTGATCGCGGCGATCAGCGTCTCGGGGCCGGTGTACCGACTGCGTGCGGACCTGCTGCCCGAGTTGGGCAGCCGGACGGCGACGGCGGCGGCCGAGCTGTCCCGGCGCATGGGCTACGGCTTCTGAGCCGCGCCAGGGTGACGCCTGATCAGCCGCTCTCCGCCGCGGGCCGCTTGAACATACGGGTCGCCGTGATCTCGCTGTGCGCCTCCTCGGCCGGGGCCTGCTGGGGAAGCCCCGGCCGGAGATGTTCCTCCACACTGATGTACTTCAGGCCGGCCCGCAGGTCGGCGTCGTTCCGCAGCCGGATGACCAGCGGGAACTCCGCGAGCGCCGTCGTGTCGAACAGACCGGTGGTGTACAGCAGCTGGACGCCCAGCGCGTCGGCGACCGCGCGCTGGAGCTCCAGGAGGTAGGTGGCGTTGGCGCGGCCGATGGGATTGTCCAGGAACAGCGTGCCGGCGTGGCGGTGCTTGTCCCGGCCCCGGTCGTTGGAGCGCAGCGCGGCCATCGTGCAGTACAAAGCGATGGCCGCGGTGAGCAGCTGGCCGCCGGAGAACACGTCACCCATCTGACCGACGGGTACGCGTTCGGCGCGCAGTACCGCGTCGGGCTTGAGGATCTCGACGGCGATGCCCTTCGGCTGGAGGGCGGCGGCGACCCCGCGCAGCAGCAGGGACATGCCGTCGCGCCGCAGGTCGGAGTTCTTCTTGACGGCCGCCCGGGTCGCCTCGTCGACGACCTCGCCGAGCCGCTCGGTGAGGGTGGCCTGGTCGGGTTCCTCGAAGCGGATGCGCAGGAACTCCTGACCGGACCACTCCCCGAGGCCTTCCGGCAGCCGGGA
The DNA here is from genome assembly GCF_044334705.1 of Streptomyces sp. NPDC020731. Taxonomy (NCBI): domain Bacteria; kingdom Bacillati; phylum Actinomycetota; class Actinomycetes; order Kitasatosporales; family Streptomycetaceae; genus Streptomyces; species Streptomyces sp. NPDC020731. The sequence goes on along the minus strand of NZ_JBIRTN010000014.1, from coordinate 204,510 downwards.
CAGCCGCTGGGCGGAGCGGAGGGTGGCGAGGGCGGACTCGACCAGGCCTCGCAGCCGGTCCACGATCGAGTCGCGGTTGCGCTCCAGCTGCTCCAGCTCGTCGGTGAGGACCCGCAGCCGGGGGGCGAAGGCGTCCGCCCACTTCTGGGCGTGCTCGGGCAGCGCGGAAGCGGGCAGCTCGCGGATCTGCTGCCGCGCGGGGGTGCGGACCTGCTCGTAGCGCGTGGAGTTGGCGTGCCGGACGAGGATGTCGCTCGCCTCGCGCACGGCGGACTCGGCGGCGGACAGGTCGGCGGCGCAGCCGCGCAGCGAACGGCGGGACTCGACGGCGGACTGCCGGGCCTCGTCCAGGCCGCCCGGGTAGGGCTCGGGCTGCTCCTGCTCCTCCTCGGGAGCGTGTTCGCGGAGCATGGCGGCGATCTCGTCGAAGCCGCCGGCCGCGTCCTCGGCGGCGCGGTGCGCGTCGAGCAATTCGGCGTGGGCTTCCCGGGTCTGGCTCAAGGCCTCGCTGCGGGAGGCGAGTTCGGTGGTGGCGGTGCGCAGGAGGGCCTGTGCGTGCTCGGCGTCGCGCGGCACCAGCTCCTCGGGGAGTTCGGTGTGTGCCTCGCCGTCCTCGGGCGCGAGCCGTTCGGCCTCGCCGCGCAGCCGTCCGAGCTGCTCGCTCGCGCTGGACATGCGGGTCTCCAGGAGCTGCACCAGCTCCTCGGCGCGGGCGGCGGCGGACTGCCGGCTGGGTCCGTCGGAGCCGTCGGGCGACTGGAGCAGCTGCTCCGCGCGGGTGCGGACCTTGTTGCTGAGCCGGTCCAGTTCGGCTCGGGCGGCGCTCTCGTCGCTCTCCGCGCGGGCCTGTTCGGCGCGCAGATCGGCGCCGACGCCGACTTTCTCGTACACCTGGGACGCGGCGCGGTAGGCCTCGCGCAGGGCGGGCAGGGACGCCTGCGGCGCTCCGGTGCCGTCCTCGGGCACGTCGTCGGGGGCGCCCGCGATCTCGGAGCGCTCGGCGCGCAGCGCACGTGCGGTGCGCCGGGCGTCGTCGGCGGCTCGCTGGGCGCCGCGCCGGTCCTCGTCGGCGGCGCGCGCCCGTTCCAGGCAGGTCTGGGCGCGGGCCTCCGCCTCGGTCGCGTCGTCGGCCAGTTCGCGCAGTTTGACCTGCCAGCCGGCCCGTTCGCGCAGCCGGAACGCGAGTCCGGCGAGGGCGTCGGCCGCGCGCCGGGCCTTCTGCGCGGCTTCCTGCCGCTCGTCACGGACGCTGACGGCCTCGGCGGCGGCCTCCTCGGCCTCCACCCGCACGGTGCGCGCCTCGGCCAGCTCGGCCTCGGACTCCTCGGCGAACGCCCGCGCCTCGTGGGCCGTACCGGCCAGCTCCGTGAGCCGCCCGGCGGGGCAGCCGGTGCGCCAGGAGGCGAGCCGCGCGGCCAGCTCCCGGTCCTTGCCGAGCCGGGCGGCGAGAGCGCGGATCTCCTCGTCCCGCTCCGTCGCCCGCGTGCGCAGTGTCCGCCGTTCCTCGTCGGCGGCGTGCTCGTCGTGCATGGCCGGGTTCGGCGGTACGAGGAAGACGTCCCCGGTGTCCGTGGCCGGCGCGGGGGTGGGGGCGAGCAGGGCGGCGGCGGTGCCGACGGCGACGGCCGACCGGGGCAGCAGGGCGGCGTCGCTCAGTGCCTCGCGGGCACGGAGGTGGGAGTCCGGGTCGGTGATGACGACGCCGTCGACCAGCTCGGGGCGGGCGGCCAGCACGCGCGCGTGGTCGGCCGGGTCGACGGCCTGCGCGAGGTAGCGCCACCCCGGGAGTGCCGGGATGCCGTGCTCGCCGAGGAACTCGACCGTCGCCAGCACGTCCGGGCCGGGCGGCAGCAGCCCGCCGTCGCCGAGGGCGCCGAGGATACGGGCGTCGTCCGCGGCGGCGGTCCGCAGGTCGAACAGCTGCCGCTCGGCGGAGGAGACGGCGTCGTCGAGCAGTTCGCGCAGCTCGTCGGCGAAGCGGTCGAGTTCCTCGGCGGTCAGGGCGCCCTCGTCGAGGGAGGACCCGGCGTCGGCATCACCCACCACGCGGTCCGCGTCCGTGCGCCGGCCCGGCACATTCGCCCGCCGCCTGCCGGCAACCCCCGGCAGGCTCAGCAGTTCCGCCAGCCGCTGCTCGGCGGCGAGGGCCTCGGCCGTGCGGCGCTCGCCCTCGTGGGCGCGCTCGGCCGCCATGGCCGCGTCCGCCGCGCGAGCCGCGGTGAGTTCCGCGCGGCTCTCGGCGGCGGCCGCCTCCCGCGCGTGCTCGGTGGCCCGACGGGCCACCTCACGAGCGGTGTCCCAGGCGGCGACCGCCGTCTTCTCGGCGTCGCTGGCCGCGAGGGCGGCCCTTGCGGGGTCGGCGTCGGGGGCGCTGTCGTCGAGCCAGCCGGCCCGCACGGCCTCGGCGGTCTCCTGCTCGACCTCGGTGAGCCGCTGTCGCAGGTGCCCGACCTCGCTGCGGGCCCGCTGTGCCTCGGTGGCGGCGGCGGTGGAGTCGCGGTGGGCACCGTCGCCGACCTCCTGGAGGGCGGCGGACCGCTCCTCCTCCTCGTTGGCGAGGTTCTCGGCGTTCTGCGCCGCCGCGTGCAGGGCGCGTACCAGGTCGACGGCGGCCTTGGCGCGCGCGGCCAGCGCGGGGGCCGCGTCCCGCTCGGCCTCCTGGATCGCGGCGGACACACGGGCGACGCGGTCGGCGGCGGCGCGGTGCCGCAGCACGACCTCGGCGGCCTGCCAGGCCGAGTACAGGGTGCGCGCGTCGGCGAGTTCGCGTTTCTGGGCGGCGGCGGACTTCTCGGTGGCGGCGAGCGCCAGGGAGGCGTGCCGGTAGGCGAGTTCGGCGGAGATCAGCGCGCTGTGCTCGCGTGCCGACTCGGCATGGGTGACGGAGTACGCGGCGGCGGTGACCCGTTGCGCCAGGTCGGCCGAGCGGACGCGTTCCTGGGCGCCGCGCGCGGAGAGCCTGCGGGCCAGGGTGCGGGTGCGGCGCTCGGCGGCGGTGTGGATCTCCCGCGCGCGGGTGCGGGTCCCGGTGGCCTCGACGATCCGGCCCAGCAGATCGACGGACCCGGCGGTGAAATCGCGTTCGGCGATCAGTTCGGCGCGCCGGCCCAGCTTGTTGCCGAAGCCGCCGACCAGGTCGGCGAGTCCGTCGGTGTCCCGGGTGTCGGTGACGGCACGGAGCAGCAGGTCGGTGAAGTCGGAGTCCTTCTTGACCGCGAAGAGGCCGGCGGCCTCACCCTCGTCGGCGTTCATTTCCCGCTGGTAGCGGAAGAGTTCGGGGTCGAGTCCCAGGTCGCCGAGGTGTTCGGTCCAGCGCTCGTGGGTCTCCTCCCAGTGCGCCTCCAGGTGCGGGTAGTTCTTGCCGGCCTCCGTGAGGGCGTCCCGGAAGCCCTTCATGGTGCGGCGCCGTCCCCGCGCGCCCGACTGGCCCTCGACGGGCGGCCGTACGGCCGTGGACTCCGCGACGGGGAGGTTGTCCAGGCTGAGACCGGGGCCGGGCCGGAAGGAGTACCAGGCCTCGGCGAACTTCCTCGGGTCGTTGGAGACCTGGCGGCCCCGCCACTCGCTGACCTTGCCGACGACGACGCACTCGCCGGTCTGCACGTGCTGCCACTCCAGCGCCACATGGCCGCAGTCGTCGGCGAGCAGGAACTTGCGCAGCACACCTGAGCTGGCGCCGCCGAGGGTGTTGCGGTGGCCCGGGAGCATCACGGAGAAGATCAGCTTCAGCAGGACCGACTTGCCGCCGCCGTTCTCCAGGAAGAGCACCCCGGCGGGCGCCGGCCGACGCGGCGGGCCGACGGGCTCCTCCTGGAAGAACTCCGCCTGCGTCGGCGCGGGGTCGGGCACGGCCCCGCCGACACCGCGCAGGTCGAGCACGGTGTCGGCGTAGCGCGCACCGGCCGGCCCGATGGAGTAGAGGCGGACCCGGGACAGCTCGTACATGGCGGACTCTCGTGTGGCTTCGTGAGACGGGGACTCAGGCGGAGTGGAACGGCAGGCCGGCGTCGGCGACCAGCTCCAGGTCGTCGCCGTCCTCGGGCGGCAGCAGGGTGGGCGTCCCGTCGGTGACCGGGACGACGCCCAGCTCCAGCAGCTCGGCCATGGCGGCGGCGCCCGCCATGTCGCGGACCTGGAGCTGGTAGCGGGCCGTGGTGCGGTACGTGCCGCCGTTGTCGTCGCCGGTGCGCTGCAGGAAGCCGGAGTCGGTGAGGAAGCCGACGGCCTTGGCGACGATGCCGGTGGTCGATCCCGCGAGCCGGCGTGCGTCCTTGGTGGCGCCGGTCGAGCTGCGTCTGGCCCAGATCCGCCACGCGGCCTCCAGGCCGGGGGCGTCGCTGGCCGGGTCGGTGTTCTCGCCCTGCTCCGCGGCTCGCTCCTCCAGCCGGTGGCAGGCCTGGCGGACGAAGGCGTCGACGCCGTTGACGGTGACGCGCCCGATGTAACCGTCGTCGGCGAGGTCCTCGGGGCGTGGGAAGGCCATGGCCGCGACGGCGAGGTGGGCGAGCCCGTGCAGGAACCTGTCGCCGCCGTCGGCGGAGGTGCGGCGCGCGTAGTCGCCCATGCGGACGGCGAAGACGGAGTCCTCGGCGGCGGTGACGGCCATGCCCGCGCGCGGGGACACCTCCAGCACGATCAGTCCGAGGCCGGTGGCCACGGCGTCGGCGAGCCGTGCGAACGGCGGGTCCTCGCGGTAGCGGCGCAGCAGGTCCGCGTACTCCTGGTCGCGGGCGGGCTGGAGCTTGGGCTGGAGGCCGAAGGCGACGAGCCGCGCCGCGTCGGCGGCGTCGGCGGGTGTGACGGTGGCGCTCGCCGGTGCGGCCACGGCCTCCGGCTCACTCCACTCGGCGTGCTCGGTCACGGTCGGGACTCCTCGCTCTGGGACACCTCGGTGCGGACTGCTTCCTCCGTCATGCCGCCTCCGACCGGTCCGCGGCCATCCCCGCCGCGTCCAGCAGGGCCGTGCCGACGACGAGGTCGGCGCCGCCGAACTCGGGGTCGTCGAGGGCGGTTCCGTCGTCCACGGCGAACAGCAGCTTCCGCTCGCCCTGGCGGTAGGCGGTGCCGACCGGGGGGCTGGCTGCGTGGATGGCCAGCAGGGCGACCAGGTAGGGCAGTTCGGGGTCCTGACGGCGGGCCTCGGCAAGCAGTCCGGAGAGCCGGCGCGGTGCGTCGGCCGGCAGGTCCAGCAGCTCCGTGGCGGCCGCCAGCTGTTCCTCGCTGAAGCGGCTGTCGTCGGGCGTGGCGATCAGCTCGGGCTCGGGCATCTCGGCGCCGAGGTGTTCCCGCTCCACGGGCGGTGTCAGCAGGATCTCGACGAGGTCGGCGACCCGGACGGACACCGGGGTGCGCAGTCCGGTGCCGTGGGTGAAGAAGGCGTCGGTGGCCCGGACCGCCCGCTCCACAGGCAGCGGCAGCAGGGGCGCGAGGAGGTGGCCGTAGAGGTCGGTGCCCGAGGCCGACGTGGGGGTGGCGAAGGCCTGCCGGTCCTGTTCGGCGCGGAACAGCGGGCCGGCCTCCAGCAGCCGGGACTGCAGCTGGGTGTGGCGCCGGATGCAGTCCTTGACGATGTCCACCAGCTCGGCGGCCCGGCGCTTGTGCTCGGGGTCCTCGGACTCGTCGCGGGCCTTGCGGATGTTGGTGAGGATCGCGTTCTCGTGGCGGTAGCGGTCCGCCACGTGGTCGAGGGCCTCGGCGATCATGTCGGGTACGGCGCTCAGCCAGTCCACCGCGCGGACGTTGCGGCGGGTGGCGTCCAGGGCGCGGCGCAGGGTCTCGGAGTACTGCACGGTCCGGTAGCGGGCCTGCTCGGCGGCGAGCTGGGCGTCGGCGAGCCTGCCCCGGCTGATCAGCACCTCCAGTTTGACCTCGGCGGCGATCTGCGCGCTGGTGACATCGGTGTCCAGGGCGCCGACCAGGACGTTGACCGCCTCGTCGGTGGTCCGCAGGTACACCGTGCCGCCAGGGCCGGGGACCTCCTCGATCAATTTGAAGTCGTAGTCGCGGCGGACATAGGTGCCGTCCGCGCCGAACACGCCGTACACCGCGCGGAAGCCGCGGTCGACGCTGCCGACGTTGATCAGGTTCTCCAGGACCCAGCGGGCCACCCGCTCGTGTTCGGCGGCGGGGCGGCGCGGGGCCTGGGCGGCGATGCGCGGGACGAGCCGGGCGACTATCTGGTCGTGGTCCGCGCCCGTGTCGAAGTCCATGTTCAGGGTGACGAGGTCGATGCCCGCGAGGGCGATCTCCGCCATGCCGTACACCGAGTACTCACCGGCGAGGTTGGCCTTGCGCGCGTCGAGGTCGTGCAGCGGCGCGGTGCATGCGAGCGCGCGCAGCCGCCGCGCCAGCCCTTCGTCGGCGGCCGGGCCCTGCGCGGGCCGCGGCCCCGCGCTGAGCTGGGGCGGAACGCTGTCCGTCGATGCAGGCGAAGTCACGGTGCACAGACTAGGTCCTCGGTCTGACAACGACCCAAACGACCGGGTTGCGCCCCGGCGCGACGATCGTCACACCGCCGGCCGGCCGTCCTGGCCGTCCTCGCCGACGCGCCGCCGGTACACCTCGACGACCCGTTCCAGAGAGACCTCGAGGTAGGCCGCCAGCAGCGTCTCGGCCTTGTCGCGGTCCCCGTCCCGCAAAGCCTGGAGAATCCCGACATTACGGGCGATGTACGGTTCGTGCAGCTGCCGGGGCTCGTCCACCACGTGGAAGGCGAGCCGCAGTTCGGCGAAGACGCTGCGCATCAACTCGTCCGTGCGCTCACTGGCGGCGAGGGCCACCAGCTCCCGGTGGAAGTGGATGTTGGCCGTACCCACGCCTTTCCAGTCACCTTCGCGCGCCGCCGCGCGCCCCTGTTCCACCACCCCGGCGAGCGCGTCGAGCGCGTAGGGCGGGTCACCGAGCCCGCGTACGACGGCACACTCGACGAGCCGGCGGGTGCGGTAGATGTCCTCGACGTCCTCGACGGTCAGCACCCGGACGAACACTCCCCGGTTCAGCTCGTGGACGAGCAGCCGTTCGTGCGTGAGCAGCCGGAACGCCTCACGCAACGTGTTGCGGGAGACGCCGAGCGCGCCGCCGATGCTGTCCTCCGACAGCCGCGTTCCGGGCGGGAAGTAGCCCTCGGCGATGCGGCTTCTGAGAATGTCCGCGACCCGCTCTGCGGTGCTGGTACGGCCCAACAGGGCACGGTCGTCGGCCAGTCCGCTCAGCTGCTCTGCCATGCCGGAATTCAATCGCACGCGGAAGAACGAGACAACATGGGTATTGAAGGATCGTTCAACGATCCTCTACCTTGCTGGGCAGTGGCACGGCTCACTCCTTCCCGCACCCTCCGTCCTCCTTCTGCGAGGTGCCCATGAGCACGACCCCTCCATCGCGGGCCCTGACCGACACCCCACACCCCGCACCGCACGAACACGCCCCCGACGACGGGGCGTTCGGCTGGCTGCACGCATTGGGACCGCGCGGCCGACGCGCCTTCGGAGGCGCGTTCGGCGGCTATGCCCTGGACTCGTACGACTACTTCACGCTGCCGCTGACGATGGTCGCGCTGTCCGCGTACTTCGGTCTGAACAGCGGCCAGACCGGCCTGCTCACGACCGTCACCCTGGTGGTCTCCGCGGTCGGCGGCGCCCTCGCCGGCGTGCTGGCGGACCGCATCGGCCGGGTCAAGGCGCTGCTGCTGACGGTGATCACGTACGCGGTGTTCACCGTGGCCTGCGGCTTCGCGCCCGACTACGAGACGCTGCTGGTGTTCCGCGCGCTGCAGGGTCTCGGCTTCGGCGGCGAGTGGGCGGTCGGCGCGATCCTGGTCGCCGAGTACGCGAGCGCCAAGCACCGGGGGCGCACCCTCGGCGCGGTCCAGAGTTCCTGGGCCGTCGGCTGGGCACTGGCCGTGATCGTGTACACGATGGTCTTCTCGTTGGTCGGCGACGACCTGGCCTGGCGCGTGATGTTCTGGACCGGTGCGCTTCCGGCGCTGCTCGTGGTGTGGGTGCGGCGCAGTGTGCGGGACGCGCCCGAGGCGGCCGCCGCGCGGGAGAAGAGCGCGCAGAAGGGATCGTTCGCGGCGATCTTCCGGCGGAGCCGGCCGGGATCGCCGGGTCTGCTGCGCACCACGCTCTTCGCCGTGCTGCTCTCCACCGGCGTCCAGGGCGGCTACTACACCCTCGCCACCTGGGTGCCGACCTATCTGAAGACGGAGCGCGACCTGTCGGTCGTCGGCACCGGCGGCTATCTGACGTTCCTGATCTCGGGTGCCTTCATCGGCTATCTGACCGGCGGCTACCTCACCGACCGGCTGGGCCGCCGGCGCAACATCTGGCTGTTCGCGCTGCTGTCCGCGATCTGCGTCATGGCGTACACGAACATCCCGAGCGGCGCCGACACCGTGGTCCTCGTGCTCGGTTTCCCGCTCGGATTCTGCATGTCGGCGATCTTCAGCGGCTTCGGCTCCTACCTGAGCGAGCTGTACCCGACGGCGGTGCGCGGTACGGGGCAGGGCTTCACGTACAACACCGGACGTGCCGTGGGCGCCGTCTTCCCCACGACGGTCGGCTTCCTGGCCGACAGCTGGGGCGTGGGCGGGGCGCTGGTCTTCGGTGCGATCGGCTACGGCATCGCGGCGCTCGCGCTGCTGGGGCTGCCGGAGACGCGCGGGAAGGAACTGGAGTGAACCACACCGACGACCGCACGCCGGCCGTGGTGGACGACCGCCCCGTGACGCTCGTGGACGCGCACGCGCGCGCGTGGAGCCCGCGTACGGCGCGCGTCCGTTTCCGGGAGGGGCTGGCGGGCCCCACGGCCGGCGTGGCCGCGGGGCACACGCAGGCCAATCTGATCTCGGTGCCCGCCGACTGGGCGTACGACATGCTGCTGTTCTGCCAGCGCAACCCCAAGCCCTGTCCGGTCCTGGACGTCACCGACGCCGGGTCCACGACCACCGTTCTCGCCGCGGACGCGGACCTGCGCACCGATCTGCCGCGCTACCGCGTGTGGGAGCACGGCGAGCTGGTGGACGAGCCGACGGACGTGCGGGCGCACTGGCGCGCTGATCTGGTGTCGTTCCTGATCGGCTGCAGCTTCACGTTCGAGTGGGCGCTGACGGCGGCGGGCGTTCCGGTCCGGCACGTCGAGCAGGGCCGCAACGTTCCCATGTACGTGACGAGTTGGCAGTGCCGTCCGGCGGGGCGGCTGCGCGGGCCGATGGTGGTGTCCATGCGGCCGGTGCCGCCGCGGCACCTCTCGGCGGCGATCCGGGAGAGCAGTCTGCTGCCGGCGGTGCACGGCGGGCCCGTGCACTGCGGCGACCCGTTCGGGCTGGGCATCGACGACCTCGGCCGGCCGGACTTCGGCGACCCGGTGGACCTCGAGCCGGACGACATCCCGGTGTTCTGGGCCTGCGGGGTGACCCCGCAGGCCGCGGTCATGGCCTCCCGTCCGCCGTTCGCCATCACGCACGCACCGGGACAGATGTTCCTCAGCGACGCCCGCGACGAGCAGTTCCGCGTGGCCTGACCGACCTGTGCGGCACGAGGCAGGAGAAACGAAGGACCCATGACGTCGATCGATCTGAACGCCGACCTCGGTGAGGGGTTCGGCCGCTGGCGGCTCACCGACGACGAGCGGCTGCTGTCCGTGGTGACCAGTGCCAACGTGGCGTGCGGTTTCCACGCCGGGGACGCGTCCACCATGCGCCGGGTGTGCGAGCTCGCGGCCGGGCGCGGGGTGCGGATCGGCGCCCAGGTCTCCTACCGGGACCTGGCGGGGTTCGGGCGGCGCGCGATGGACGTGCCGCCCGCCGAACTGGCGGCCGAGGTCGCCTACCAGATCGGCGCCCTGGAGGTGTTCGCCCGCGCGGCGGGCGCCCGCGTGGCGTACGTCAAACCGCACGGGGCGCTGTACAACCGGGTGGTGCGTGACGAGGAGCAGGCCGGCGCGGTCGTCGACGGGGTCCTCCTGGCGGACGCCACGCTGCCCGTGCTCGGCCTGCCCGGCTCCCGGCTGCTGGAACTGGCCCGGAAGGCGGGTCTGCCGGTGGTCACGGAGGCGTTCGCCGACCGGGCGTACACCGACGGGGGCACGCTGGTGCCACGCCGCCAGGAGGGCGCCGTGGTCACCGACCCGGAGTCGGTGGTGGCCCGCTCGGTGGACCTGGCCCGCCACGGGGAGGTCGACGCGCACTCGGGGCGGCGTATCGAGGTGCGGGCGCGTTCCCTGTGCCTGCACGGTGACACGCCCGGCGCGGTGGATCTGGCGCGACGGGTGCGTGACGCGCTGGAGGCGTCCGGGGTCCGGGTGGAGGCCTTCGTATGAGGGTGCTGCCCGTCGGCGAGGACGCCCTGCTCGTCGAGGTCTCCTCGGGCGACGAGGCCCAGGCGCTCCACGCGGAGCTGCTGCGGCGCCGCGCGGAGGGTTCGTTGCCGGTCGGGGAGATCGTCCCGGCGGCGCGCACGGTACTGCTCGACGGCCTGTCCGATCCGGCCCGGCTGGCCGCCGAGCTGACCTCCCGCGAGCTGTCGCCCGTGCCCCCGCACGCGCGGGAGACGGTCGAGATCCCGGTGCGCTACGACGGCCCGGACCTCGCGGACGTCGCCGCGCACTGGGGTGTCCGCGCGCGGGATGTGGCCCGTGTCCACGCGGGCACCGAATTCCGCGTCGCCTTCTGCGGATTCGCGCCCGGCTTCGGCTACCTCACCGGTCTGCCGGCGCGCTACGACGTGCCCCGCCGGGCCACCCCGCGCACCGCTGTCCCGGCCGGCTCGGTGGCGCTTGCGGGTCCCTACACGGGCGTGTACCCGCGGTCCTCGCCCGGCGGCTGGCAGCTGATCGGTACGACCGACCTCGTGCTGTGGGACCACGCGCGCGTGCCCGCGGCGTTGCTCTCCCCCGGCACGCGTGTGCGCTTCGTCCCGGTGGCCGGGACGGGGCCCGCGGTATGACGGACCGTGCGCTCGCCGTCGTACGCGCGGGAGCCCTCACCACCGTGCAGGACCGGGGCCGCCCGGGGCACGCCCACCTCGGGGTGCCCCGTTCCGGGGCACTGGACGGGCCCGCGGCGGCGCTCGCCAACCGGCTGACCGGCAACCGGCCGGACGCGGCCGTCCTGGAGACGACCCTCAACGGTTGTTCCCTGCGGCCCCGTTCGACGGCCACCGTGGCGGTCACCGGGGCTCCCTGCCCGGTCACCGTGGACGGCCGCCCGGTCGCCTGGGGCGCGCCGGTACGCGTGCGCGCGGGGTCCGTGCTGGACGTCGGGGCGGCGGTCTCCGGCGTACGCGCCTATGTGGCCGTCTCCGGGGGGATCGCCGTCGAACCGGTGCTCGGCAGCCGTTCCACGGACCTGCTCTCCGGTCTCGGCCCGGCCCCCCTCACGGACGGTGCCGTGCTCCCGCTCGGCACTCCGCGGGAGGGCCACGCGCGCGTGGACGTCGCCCCGCAGCCGGCGCCCCCGGACGAGCTCGTGCTGCGGGTGACGCCGGGCCCGCGCGACGACTGGTTCACCCCGGCCGCCGTACGGCTCTTCACGTCCCGCACGTACCATGTGTCGCCGGCGAGCAACCGCATCGGGCTGCGCACGACCGGGCCGGCCCTGGAACGGGCCCGGCGGGACGAACTCCCCAGCGAGGGCATGGTGCTGGGCGCGGTCCAGGTGCCACCCGACGGCACGCCGGTGGTCTTCCTGGCCGACCATCCGACCACCGGGGGCTACCCGGTGATCGCGGTCGTCCACCCCGCCGACCTCCCAGCCGCCGCGCAGACACCTCCCGGCACCCCGGTCCGCTTCGTCGCCGTACGCCGCCGACGCCTGTCCGGCGGATGACGCCCGGACGTGGGGTGAGGACGCGCGTCCGCGGTGCGCCGGGCGGCCCGCTCCGGCACTCCCCGGGTGCGCAGCACCCCGTCGGCGGTCCCGTGGGAGACCACGACCGCCGGGACGCGGACCCGCCGGGCCCATCGGCCGGTCCAGCGCAGGGTCGTACGGTCGGTGTGAGCTCTCACCGAATCTGATCCATGCTGAGCGGCGCTGAACTGCGGTGGATCAGATTCGGTGAGACATGAGGTAGCCGACCATATGTCAATGAAGTTGATCCGCCTCTGGGCAGACGGAAACAACGCCTCAGCGGCGGTCAGAGACGCGCCGAGCACCGTTGCGGATGGCCGGCACGGTCAAGCCTGTTCCGGCCATCCGCTATACGGGTCCAGACGCCGCGGCGCGGCGGCCTCGCGGGCGTAGTCGGTGAGGTCTTTTGGTTGGCGGCCCGGGGCCTCCTGGACGTGGATCTTTACCTCGCCATCGGCCGGCGGCCTCTCGACAACCAGTGTGCCGGTGTCGGCCTCGGGCACGCCCGGGAGCTTCGTGACTACTTCAACCGTCGGCGGATGCGTTGCCGTGCCCGGAGCGCCGAGACCGTGGGCACGATCGCGGGGCGTTCATCGCGGCCGTAGGCTCAGGAACCAGCCACGTTTGTGGGCGCGGTCCAGCCGGTAGCTCGGATCCACTCGACCAGGTCCAGGGTGGCCGGCTCGATCGAGCGCACCACCGCGAGGTCCGAAGGGTATTCCGCCGCCTCCGCGAACTGGCGGAACATCGCCTTGTCGAGGTCGCTGGGAAGCACGCTCAACGGGAGGGCCTCGTACCGTGCCGGGAGCCCGGCGCGCGCGCCGAACGCCGCGGCGATCTGGGGGCCCGTCAGCTCGTCGCCGACGAGCTCGACGGCTCCGCCGGGCGCCTCCGCGGTGTCGAGCAGGAGCGCGGCGACGACCCGGCCGATGTCCCTGACCGAGATCATCTTCAGGGCGACATCCTCCGGCAGCGGCAGCCTCAGCACGATCTCCCCATGCTCCAGGCTCGGTGCCATCACGCTCGTGAAGTTCTCCATGAAGGCGGTCGCGCGAACCATCGCGGCCCTCAGGCCGGACTTCCTCAGGTGCTCCTCGATCCAGTGCTTCGAGTCGTGGTGCGGCACACCCGACTCCCGGTCCGCTCCGAAGACCGAGTTGAACACGACGTGCGGGACGCCCGCCTCGACCGCCGCGTCGACGAGCGCGGTACCGATGCGGATCTCCGCCTCGACCTCTTCGAGGCTGTTCGCCTCCGGGGTCATGAAGTAGAATCCCTCGACCGTCGCCAGCGCGGCGGCCAGCGACACCGGGTCGTCGGCCCGGATGGCCGCCAGCTCGACGCCGCGGGCGGCCAGCGCCTGAGCCCGGTCGGACTGCGGGTTGCGGACCAAAGCCCGCACCCGCGCCTTGTGGTCCAGCAGCGCGTCGACCACCGCCCCGCCCTGTTGCCCCGTCGCGCCGAAGACCGCGATCGCGCCGGTCGTCTGTGTGCTCATCGCTTCCACCTTCACTAGTTCATGGCGTGAACGAAACTAGTTCACGGCATGAACGTCGTCAAGGTGCGGGTGTAGCGGGACCTCATGGTGTGATGGGTTGGTTCGAGGTGGGCGAAGAGAGGTCCGAGGTGTCCACGATGGCGGTGGCCACGCGCTCGAAGTCGCGCTGGTCGTCGGCGTCGAGGTTCCTCGCGATCTCGGGCAGGCGCTTGGCGACCTCGGCGTAAACGGCCTCCGCGAGCACCTTCCCCGTGGGCGTCGCACTGAGCATGACGACCCGTCGGTCCTGCGCCGAGCTTGCCCGGCCGACCAACTCGCGCCGCGCGGTGCGATCGACCAGCTGGCTCAATGCGTTCTTGGTCATACCCAACGACGCGGCGAGGTCAGCCATCTGCCGCGGCTCGTTCCTGACTGCGCAGAGCAGCGTGGCCTGCGAGGGGGTCAGGTCGAACTCGGCGCAGACCTGCGCGTACTTGCGTTGAATCACAACCGAGAGCCAGAAGAGCTTGTCGCCATAGTCCACGCCGGCCTCCCCCTTCCGATGACGAACGATCAGCCTACTCGTCGCGGGCCGGCAGACCACGCCCCGGCGCCCCTGGCACGGCCAGGTCGTCGAACTGTCCACGTGCGCCCACGGCTGACCTCAGGCTCCCGCCCCCAGTACTGGCACCAAGGTTAGCCGGACGATCACGCGAGTGACGGCCACCGATCGGTAGCCCACTCCAGCCAGTCTGACCACCCGGGAGGCGGACTTCCAACCTTATGGCCCTCGAGTTCCGCGACATCGGGCTCCTCGAACAGCGTCCTCCAGTGCATGAGGTCCGTCTCGCTCATCGCGAAGGTCTGATCAGGGGTGGTCGACTGGCGATGCGCGATCCGAGCCCGTTGAGTCTCATGGTCCACCGGCGCATACACAAGCTGAAAGGACGCGCCCACAGACATCACCGACCAGCGGATCGCGGTTCTCTCGTCACGAGACCAGCATCCGAAATCCAGGACCACGTCGGTTTCCAACCTGAGCGCCTCCAGACCAAGCCAGAGCAGCCGTCCTTCCAGCACATCGCGCTTCCCCTCCGGCTGCGGATCCCCGAACAGCGGGAGCATCCACTCATCCGGCGTCAGCCGCAGAGCGCTGTGCTCCTTGGCCGGCTGCCGAGCTCTCGTGATCTTTCCGGCCCCGGGCAGACCAACCGTCAGGAACAACGTCGTCACACCCAGATCTTGTCACGAAGGCCAAGTGGGAGGATTACTGCTCTTGCTGCCGAGATCGCTGGGCCACGACGCGGCCCGGCGGCACGATCCTCAGCGAGCACCGTGCCTAACGTCCCTCACACAGCTACAGGTCGTTGACCTGCGCTAACACCCTGGGAAGCCCGGATAACCGTGGAGCAGGGCGCGTCGTCGGGATCGTCGCCCGCGACGGCGGGAGGCGATGACGAGGGGGAGGCGGCCGCGGTCGACGAAGTGCCGGGCGGTCCGGAACGCGCGGTGGGCCACGCCGCTCACATCGGGGGGGGACTCGGTCACGATGACGACTCGCATACCGGTGCCGTCGCCGCGCCGGACGTCGTCACGTCAACGTGGATCTTTCCCGGCGGGGAACGCGCCGTGAGCGTTGTCTCCCTCATCCACGCAGGTCAGGCGACATCCACGCACACCTGACCCGCGGGCCGCCCGGCGTTCACGCCGCGCGTGCGCCGACGGGTCACACGGCGGTCCCCTCCGGACCGATCCGGCTGCGTACGGCGGTCTGCACCTCGGCCTCCTCGGCCGGGTCCGCGGCGAGCCTGCGCAGGCGTTCGACGACCCGGGTGTCCCCGGTCTCGGCGTGCCGGGCGGCGATCTCGCGGGTGGACTCCTCGCAGTCCCACAGGCACTCGACGGCGAAGCCGGTGCCGTAGGAGGGGTCGGTCGCGGCGAGGGCACGGGCGGCGCGGCCCCGCAGGTGGGACGAGGCGGTCTCGCGGTAGATGTGGCGGAGCACGGGGGCGGCGCAGGCGATGCCGAGGCGTCCGGCGCCGTCGACGAGGGTCCACAGGGTGGGCGCGTCGGGGCCCTCACCCCGTACCGCCTCCCTCAGCGCCGCGAGGACCAGGTCACGGTCCTGGATTCCGCCCCGGCAGGCGAGGACACGGCCGGCGGCGGCGCCGAGCGGGTCGGGCCGGCGGGCCCAGCCGCGCGCCCGGTCGACGGCGGCGAGGCTGCGCATGCGTTCGAAGGCGTCGACGGCGGCCTCCACGACGGCCGTCGAGCCGGTGGCCAGGGCGCCCTCGATCAGGACGAGGGCGTCGGGGTCGTTGCTGTCGGCGAGGTAGCGCAGGGCGGTGCACCGGGCTCCCTCGGCGCCGTCCTGGGCGGCCCGGACGATCTCGGGCCGGTCCTCGGGGCCCGCCACGGCGGTGAGGCAGCGGGCGGCCGGGACATGGAGCGCGGTGCCGCGCTCGACGCCTTGCTGTGCCCACTCGAACACCGCGCGCACACTCCAGCCGGGACGGGGCCCGGTGGAGCGCATCTGCCGCTGCCAGCGGTCGAAGGACCCGGCCTCCTGTGCGGCGCGCACGCGCGTGGCGACGGACTCGCGGGGGTCGTCGGCCCACAGGCGCCAGGGCCGTGGTTCGAAGGCGTCACGGACCGTGGCGGCGAGCTCCGCCTCGCCCTCGGCGTCGGCGGCGAACCGCGCCAGGACCGGGGCGGCCAGGGCGCGCAGGCCCGCGTCGTCGTCCCGGAGGGCCAGCTCGTCCAGGGCCCAGGCCCAGTTGGTGCCGTGGGCGGCATACCTGCGCAACAGGCCGAGGGCGTCCCGCCTGCCGTAGGAGGCGAGGTGCCCGAGGACCGCGAGGGCCAGTCCGGTGCGGGACTCGTCGGTGTCGAGGACGTCCTCGGGGTCGAAGAGGTGGGCCTCGACCGCGTCCAGTTCGCCGTGCAGATCAAGGTAGAGGCGGGCGTAGTAGAGGGAGCGGTTCTCCACCTGCCAGTCGTGGCGCGGGTCGCGCAGCACACAGTGGTTCAGCGCCGCGAGCGCTTCGGATCGCGGGGCGGTGAGCGCGTGCAGCGTGCCGTCGCCACGGCCCCGCTGGAGCAGGCCGAGCAGCGTACCGCTGGGCGCTATGACCGGATCGAACATGGGAAACAGCCTCATATCAAGCGTCGACGCAACCGGGGACGTGCATTACCTGGCCGCGTGACGACACGTCGGGGCGCCCGCCGTTTCCTGCTTGCTGTAGACCATCTCTCTCTGCCTCTCGTCGGTGGCCCATGCGGACCGCATCACGGCCCGCGCGGTGCGGCAACACCTGCCCAGCCATCGCGTCCGTGAATCACGTCGTCATGATGACCCGGCGGTCACATCTACCGCGACCGAAATTTCGGCGGCCCTGTACCGCCTCCCCCGTTTTCTGTGTCGTCGCTGGTCAGAGCGTGTCGCTCAGTGCTCGCCGAAAAGGTCGAGCAGTTCCGTACGGCCGAACATCCGGGCCGTGTCGACGGCCGAGGGGGTGCCCGCGGACGGGTCCGCGCCACCCCTCAGAAGGGCCTGGATCACCTCGGACTCACCCTTGAAGACCGCTCCTGCGAGTGGCGTCTGACCCCGGTCGTTGACGCGGTCGGCGTCGGCGCCGCGCTCCAGCAGCGCGCGCACCGCCCCGGCGTGACCGTGGTACGCGGAGAGCATCACGAGGGAGTCGCCCCGGTCGTTGGTGAGGTCCGCCGGCACGCCCGCGTCGACGTAGGCCACGAGCTCCTCGGTCCGGCCGCGCCGGGCCAGATCGAAGATCTTGGTCGCCAGCTCCACGACCTCGGGGTCGGGGGCTTCAGTCATCGCCGGACCGCCTCTCACTGCACGTGCTTCACGCATCGGGGACAGGACGTACGTCTGCGAGCGGTGCAGAGCCGTACGGGTGAATCGCCAGGGTACTGGCTCACCGGGCACATGACCTGTCGCGCCCGAGGCAATGATCACGGCAGACCCATCCGGGGGAAACGCCGAGAATCGACCCAGTTGCACCTTTTATCGTATAGATACATTCTGTGAGCCTGGACGTACCCATGGTGACTGTCCCCGCGAACCAGGAGAACTCACATGATCATCTCGATCTCATGCGTGGTGCTGCTAGGCGTCGTCGTCTTCATCTTCTTCCGCAAGGACGGACTGAAGGCGTCGCACGCCCTGGTGGCGATGCTCTTCGGCTTCTATCTGGCCAGTACGGCCATCGCACCCAGCATCAAGGCGGGCGGCGAAAGCCTGGCCGGCCTCCTGGGCGGATTCAAGTTCTGATCCGCCCGACCAGACACCGCCCGCCCGTACGCACCCTCTGGAGACAGCAGTGGCCCGGCGCCCACTCCCCCGCATTCTGAGCAACGGCGGCGCACAGCTCGCCCGGAGCCGGGAACTGGCCAGGACGGCGGCCGACAGCGCCACGGACGTCCTCCACCCGCTGATCACCATCACGCGCGGTCTGCGCCGGCTGGCCTCGGCCGGGCGGCGCAGGTGGGCCGGCACGCCCAAGGACCGGCGCGGCGCGCTGCTCTTCCTGACGGCGTCGGTCCTGCTGGTCGTGGCGCTCGCGCCGTACGGCCCGCTGCTCGCCGTCATCACCCTGATGGCGGCGGCGGCCTGGCAGGGCCGGGACCGCGCCCCGTCGGCGCCCGCCGGTCCCGACGCGTCACAGGCCCAGCGCCTGAAGTCGCTCTACGAGGCCCTGGTGCCGTACTTCTCCGCCGCCGAGGACCCCGAACCGCTCTACGCCCACGGCGGCGACTGGGGAAAGGTCTTCTCCGAGTACGAGTTCGACTCCACGGGCCGGATCGCGCACCTGGTGATCGGTTACCCCGCCTACTTCACCGACGGCGAGCCGGAGTCCCGGGCGCGGATCGAGCATCTGCTCGGCGCGAAATCGGGACGCGGCCGGGAGTACCACTTCGCGTGGGACGAGGAGGCCAACCAGCTCACGGTCCGCGTCCTCGCACCCCTGCCCACCGACATCGCCGCCCAGCCCTTCGTCACGGCCCCCGGCGAGACGGTCCTCGGCTTCACCGACCCCACCAAGGTGCAGCGGACACTGCCGCTCACCCACGGTGCCCACGGCGAGGAGCGGCGCGATGTCCCGCCCGTCGTCTGGCGCACCGGCATCCGCTCCACCGAGCCCCATCTGCTCGTGACCGGCCAGCCGGGCAGCGGCACCTCGACGCTGCTGCGCTCCATCGCCCTGCAGGCCCTGCACCACGGCGACGTGGTGATCGTCGACGGGGGCGGCACCGGCGAGTACGCCTGCCTGACCGGCCGGGACGGCGTGCTCGCCGTGGAGTGCGGGCTGACGGGGGCGCTGACGAGCCTGGAGTGGGCCGCGCACGAGACGGAGCGCCGGCTGGTCGCGGCCAATCGCGCACACCAGGCGGGAGACCCACCGCCCGAGGACACCAGGCGTCCCCTGTGGCTGCTGCTGGACCGGCCGAGCGCGTTCACTCACCTGGCCGCCGCGGACGGTCGCGAGGATCCCCAGTCGCTGCTCCAGGTCCCGCTGCGGCACGGCCGCCCGGCGAACGTCACCGTGGTGGTCGCCGAGCAGCTCGACACCCTGGAGGGCCTCAGCGATCCGGTACGGCAGCACACGCGCGCGCGTGTCGTCCTCGGGCCCGCGACGGCGGAGCAGCTGGGGGCCGTTCTGGGGGCGCCGCCGCACACCACGCCCGTCGACCAGGTGCCGCCGGGGCGCGGCTACGCCCGGCTGGGCTCGGGGCCGGTCCACCGTCTTCAGGTCCCGGCGACGCCGGACCCGTACGACGACGCGACCAGCGACACGGAGCGGCAGGCGGTGCTCGAGCTGTTGCCGCCTCGGACGACACCCGCGGACGAGGAGCCGGAGCGGCTGGAGGCGAGGGCGGTCGCGGTGGGGTCCGTGCGGCTGGACAAGGTGACGGTGGAGAAACTGTCCGCGGCGGCGGCTGTCACATCCGAGGAGGCGGTTCCCGCCGAGACGGCGGTGACGGAACCTTCTTCCTAGCCGGCCGTCGGCACCCACCCGCCCTGCCGCCGGAGCGGCACGATCGCCCTCAGTCGCAGAGGCGCCGGCGCCCACCTGGACGACTGCGCGCAGTCAAGTCGGCACCCCGTGGTCACGCCACGAATGTGCGGGGTGTCTCCGTGCCGGTGGTGCCGCCCGTTTCGACGATGCGGGCCGCCGCCGAGAGGCGTGCCGCCGCTTCCTCGGCGACCGCGCCGCCCACCGTGAAGGGCAGCCGTACGTAGCCCTCGAACGCTCCGTCGACGCCGAAGCGGGGCCCGGACGGCACCCGTACGCCGACCCGTTCGCCCGCCTCGGCGAGCCGTGAGCCGGAGAGGCCGCCGGTGCGCACCCACAGGGTGAGGCCGCCGCGCGGCACCTCGAACTCCCAGTCGGGCAGCTCCCGCCGCACCGCGGTCACCAGTTCGTCCCGGTTCTGCCGGGCCTGGGCACGCCGTACCTCCACCGCCTGTTCCCAGCCACCCGTGCCGAACAACCAGTTCACGGCCAGCTGTTCCAACACGGGCGTACCCAGATCGGCGTACGCGCGTGCGGCGACGAGACTGCGGATGACGTCGGGTGCCGCACGTACCCAGCCGATGCGCATGCCGGCCCAGAAGGCCTTGCTCGCCGAGCCGACCGTGATCACCGTGGACCCGGCCGGATCGAAGGCGCACACCGCGCGCGGCATCTCGACATCCGGGTCGAGCCACAGCTCGCTCATCGTCTCGTCGGCGACCAGCACCGTCCCCGCGGAACGTGCCGCGTCCACCAGGCGGCGCCGCTGGTCCTCGTCGGCGAGTGCGCCGGTCGGGTTGTGGAAGTCGGCGACGACATACGCGATCCGGGGCGCCGCCTCGCGCAGCACCTGGCGCCAGCGGTCCATGTCCCAGCCGGTCAGCCCCTCGGCCATCGCGACGGGAACGAGCCGGGCGCCGGCCTCCCGCATCAGCTGGAGGATGTTGGCGTAGGACGGCGACTCGACGGCGATGCGTTCGCCGCGTCCCCCGAAGAGGTGACAGATGGCGTCGATGGCACCCATCGCGCCGGTCGTCACCATGATCTGCTCGGGCATGGTCGGGATGCCCCGCGCGGTGTAGCGGTCCGCGATCATCGAGCGCAGCGCGGGCAGCCCGGCGGGATAGTCGCCATGGGTGTGCGCGTACGGCGGAAGCTCCTCCAGCGCGCCCTGGACCGCCCGGGTGAGCCACGGCTCGGGCGCGGGCAGCGCCGCACAGCCGAGGTCGATCACCGAGCCGAGGGCCTCGGGCGGCAGCGGTTCGAGTCCCCGCGCGGGCACCGGATTGCCGGCCGGGACCGCGGTCCAGCTGCCCGCGCCGCGCCGTGACTCCAGGAACCCCTCGGTGCGCAGCGCCTCGTAGGCGGCGGCGACGGTGGTACGGCTGACGGAGAGGGCGAGGGCCAGCTCCCGCTCGGCGGGCAGCCGCGCGGCCACCGGCACGCGCCCTTCCAGCACCAGCAGGCGGATGCCGTCGGCGAGCGCGCGGTAGGCGGGCGGGCGGCGGGTCCCGGGACCCGCCGGGCGGTCCTGCTGGGAGTTGAGCAGCCGGGCGAGCTGCGCCGCACCCACTGCGGAGGTCCACTGCACCACGATAATCAGTCCACCTTCCCGGGATTGGCCATGGATGACATCATCGACCAAGCCACATGGTGTCATGTGTCGGTCCACTTCCACCACAGGGGGCACATTTTGGCCAGGTACTCGTCACAGCACGAGCATCTCGCACGGCGACTGTTCCAGCTGTACGCGGGTCTGGCGCTGTACGGCGCGAGCTCGGCGCTGCTGGTGCGGTCGGGGCTCGGCCTCGAACCGTGGAACGTGCTGCACCAGGGCCTGTCCGAGCGGACGGGGCTGTCGATGGGCGTGGTGCTGACCCTCGTCGGCGCGGCGGTGCTGCTGCTGTGGATCCCGCTGCGTCAGCGGCCGGGCCTGGGCACCGTCTCCAACGTGCTGGTGATCGGCGCGGCGATGGACGCGGCCCTGGCCGTGATCCCCGACGCGCACGCCATGGCCGTACGCGTGCCGCTGATGACGGCGGGCATCGTGCTCAACGGCGCGGCGACCGGCCTGTACATCGCGGCGCGCTTCGGGCCGGGCCCGCGCGACGGACTGATGACGGGACTGAACCGGCGCACCGGGGTGTCGGTCCGTCTGGTCCGCACGGCCATCGAGATCACGGTCGTCGTCACCGGCTTCGTCCTCGGCGGCACGGTGGGCGTCGGCACCTTGTTGTACGCGGTGACGATCGGTCCGCTCGCCCAGCTGTTCCTGCGGGTCTTCACCGTCCCCTCGGCATCCGACGGCGGCACGATCGTTGCCGCCGGTCAGCCACGGCGCGCGATACTGCGTCCGTGACCCCGCGGATACGCCACCCCTACCTCGACCATCCCGCCCCGATCGCCTTCGCCCACCGGGGCGGGGCGGCGGACGGCCTGGAGAACACCGTCCGGCAGTTCCGGTGCGCCGTCGAGACGGGCTACCGGTACATCGAGACCGACGTCCACGCCACGCGCGACGGCCGGCTCGTCGCCTTCCACGACGCGACCCTCGACCGGGTGACGGACGGCGCGGGCCGGATCGCCGATCTGCCGTGGCAGGACGTGGCGCACGCGCGCGTGGCGGGAGGGGAACCGGTTCCCCTCTTCGAGGAGCTCCTGGAGACCTTCCCCGAGGTGCGCTGGAACGTCGACGTGAAGGCCGAACCGGCCCTCCTGCCGTTCCTGGACCTGATCGGGCGCACCGACTCCTGGGACCGGATCTGCCTCGGGTCGTTCTCGGAGGCCCGGGTGGTGCGCGCCCAGCGGCTGGCCGGCCCGAAGCTGGCCACCTCGTACGGCACCCGGGGCGTGCTGAACCTGCGGCTGCGGTCCTGGGGACTGCCGGCCGCGGTGCGCCGGTCGGCCGTCGCCGCCCAGGTCCCCGAACGGCAGTCGGGCATCCAGGTGGTCGACCACCGATTCGTGCGGGCCGCCCACGCGCACGGCCTGCAGGTACACGTGTGGACGGTCAACGAGGCCGAGCGGATGCACCGGCTCCTGGACCTCGGCGTGGATGGCATCATGACCGATCACATCGACACGCTGCGCAAGGTCATGGAGGACCACGGCATCTGGGTCTGAACCCGTGCCCGACCGCCTCCGCGCGTTCACGGGGAAGCGAGGGCACGGGTGGACACCGACACCGTGCGGTCACCGGCGCCGGACGAGGCCGCCGGCCGGCGGCGCGAGCAGCGCGGCTGGTACTTCTACGACTGGGCGTGCTCCGTGTACTCCACGAGCGTGCTCACCGTGTTCCTCGGCCCCTATCTGACGTCGGTCGCCGAGTCGGCGGCGGACCCGGACGGGTTCGTCCACCCGCTGGGCATACCGGTGCGCGCGGGCTCCTTCTTCGCCTACGCGGTCTCCCTGTCGGTGATCGTGGCCGTGCTGGTGATGCCACTGGTGGGCGCCGCCGCCGACCGCACCGGCCGCAAGAAGCCGCTGCTCGCGGCCGCCGCCTACACCGGCGCCGCGGCCACCGCGGGCATGTTCTTCCTGGACGGTGAGCGCTATCTGCTCGGCGGCGCGCTGCTGGTGGTGGCGAACGCGGCGCAGTCCGTCGCGATGATGCTCTACAACTCCTACCTCCCGCAGATCGCCCCGCCCGAGGAGCGCGACGCGGTCTCCTCGCGCGGGTGGGCCTTCGGATACGCGGCCGGGTCCCTGGTCCTCGTCGCGAACCTCGTCCTCTACACCGGCCACGACAGCTTCGGTCTCTCCGAGGGCATGGCGGTGCGCATCTGCCTGGCGTCGGCCGGTCTGTGGTGGGGCGCCTTCGCGCTGGTGCCGCTGCGCCGGCTGCGCGACCGCCGCGCTCCCGCGCGGGAGGCGGCCCTGCCGGGCTTCCGGCAACTGGCGGCGACCGTCCGCGACATGCGCCGGCACCCGCTGACGCTGGCGTTCCTGCTGGCCTACCTCGTCTACAACGACGGCATCCAGACAGTGATCTCCCAGGCCTCCGTGTACGGATCGAAGGAACTGGGCCTTGAACAGTCGACGCTCATCGTGGCCGTGCTGCTGGTCCAGGTTCTGGCGGTGGCGGGCGCGCTGGCGCTGGGCCGGCTGGCCCGGCGGTACGGCGCGAAGCGCGCGATCCTCGGCTCCCTGGTCGCGTGGACCCTGACCCTGGCCGCGGGTTACTTCCTGCCCGCCGGGGCGCCGATGTGGTTCTTCGTGCTGGCGGCCGGAATCGGCCTGGTCCTCGGCGGCAGCCAGGCGCTGTCCCGCTCGCTCTTCTCCCACCTCGTCCCGCCCGGCAAGGAGGCCGAGTACTTCTCGGCGTACGAGGTGAGCGACCGCGGGATGAGCTGGCTCGGGCCGCTGCTGTTCGGTCTCACCTACCAGCTGACGGGCAGTTACCGGGACGCGATCATCTCCCTGGTGGGCTTCTTCGTCCTGGGATTCGTGCTGCTCGCGCGGGTGCCGGTGCGGCGGGCGATCACCGAAGCGGGCAATCCGGTCCCCGAACGGATTTAGCGCTGGGCACGAAAGGGCTGTAGTGTACGCGTTTGGCCTGCCAGGCGTACCGTTACTGCGCGTCAAAGATGCCGAACGCTGAGTCATGTCTCCTTGCGGATGTGACAAACCGGACGCCGGGGGGTACTGCACTGGTTGACAAGGCTGCGGCTACGACGGCGACGCACGGCCCGGATCGGGACTCCGGACGGGAATCTTTACCGCCGCCCGGACGTTGACCGGATGACGACGACAGCGACACCTGTCCTGTGGGCGACAAGCCCGGGAGGCACGATTCATGAGTGAGCGAGCTCTTCGCGGCACGCGCCTCGTGGTGACCAGCTACGAGACGGACCGCGGCATCGACCTGGCCCCGCGCCAGGCCGTGGAGTACGCATGCGAGAAGGGGCATCGCTTCGAGATGCCCTTCTCGGTCGAGGCGGAGATCCCGCCGGAGTGGGAGTGCAAGGTCTGCGGTGCCCAGGCACTCCTGGTGGACGGCAACGGCCCCGAGGAGAAGAAGGCCAAGCCCGCGCGTACGCATTGGGACATGCTGATGGAGCGGCGCACCCGAGAGGAACTCGAAGAGGTCCTCGAGGAGCGTCTCGCCGTTCTGCGCTCCGGTGCGATGAACATCGCGGTTCACCCCAGGGACAGCCGAAAGTCGGCTTGATCCCGCCGGGGACCCGGGCGAAGCCACAAACGCACAGCGGTACAGGACCGCGGGCGCCGTACATGACGTACGGCGCCCGCGGTCCTGTGTCCGTGTGGCGGCCCGGCCGCCCTCAGCGGGTGAGGGGCGGGCGCGGTCCCTGTGGGGTGTCCTCCGGAGCGCTTCCGGGTTCGTCCCGGACGACCTCTCCCTGAACGACCTTGCCGTCGGGCCGGCGCATACGGGCCTGCTGGAAGGCGTCCCCGAGGGAGCCCCCCGTGGCCTCGCGGAGCTTGCGGTCGAAGGTGCGCTCGGCGTAACGGCTCACGGTCTTCTGCACCGGCGGCACCAGCAGGAGCAGCCCCACCGCGTCCGAGATCACGCCGGGGATGATCAGCAGCAGGCCGCCCAGCATCGTCAGGCCGTTGCCCTCGCTGTTCGGCCGGGCCTCGGCCGGCACCCCGCTCTGCTGCTGTTGCAGCGTCTCGGTCAGGTCCTTGAAGGCCCGCCGGCCGGCCCGCTTGATGACGACCGAGCCGAGGACGAGGCCGGCCACCAGGATCAGGAAGACCACCAGTCCGTTCGACGCCCCGGCGACCATGGTGAGCAGCCAGATCTCCAGCACGAGCCATGCGGCGACGCCCAGCGGCAGGAAGGTGCGCAGCCGGGAGCGCCGGGGCCGGGCGGGATACGGGGTCTGAGCGCCAGTCGTCATGCTCCCAGTGTGCCTGGGCCCGGCTCAGCAC
The DNA here is from genome assembly GCF_044334705.1 of Streptomyces sp. NPDC020731. Taxonomy (NCBI): domain Bacteria; kingdom Bacillati; phylum Actinomycetota; class Actinomycetes; order Kitasatosporales; family Streptomycetaceae; genus Streptomyces; species Streptomyces sp. NPDC020731. The sequence goes on along the minus strand of NZ_JBIRTN010000014.1, from coordinate 179,255 downwards.
GGGATAAGCGGGATCGCCGGGACGAACAGGCGGTCGTACGCCTACGGCTGGGACCGCTCGACGTCCGGCTCGGGCTGCTTGACGTCCGGCTCGGACCGCCGCTTGTCGTCGCCGCGCCCGAGGACCTTGCCGACCCGCTCCCCCACACCCCACGCCGTGACCCGCCACAGCGCCTCGACGAGGATGTCACGGCTCATCTTGGAGTCGCCGAGTTCACGCTCGACGAAGGTGATGGGAACCTCCACGACGTGATAGCCGGCCCTCACCGCGCGGCGGGCCAGGTCGACCTGGAAGCAGTACCCCTGGGAAGCCACTTCCTCGAGGCCGAGGCCCTCCAGCGTCTCGCGGCGGAAGGCGCGGAAGCCACCGGTGATGTCGCGCAGCGGCAGATCGAGCGCCATGCGCGAGTAGAGGCTGCCCCCGCGCGAGATGAACTCACGGGACTTCGGCCAGTTCACCACCCGGCCGCCGGGCACCCAGCGCGAACCGAGCACCAGATCGGCGCCCTTGAGGGCGGTCAGCAGACGGGGCAGTTCCTCGGGCTGGTGGGAGCCGTCGGCGTCCATCTCGATCAGTACGCCGTAGCCGTGCTCCATGCCCCAGTGGAAGCCCGCGAGGTAGGCCGCGCCCAGGCCCTCCTTGCCCTTGCGGTGCAGCACCTGGACGTGGTCGTCCCCGGCGGCCAGTTCGTCGGCGAGCTTGCCCGTGCCGTCGGGGCTGTTGTCGTCGGCCACCAGAACGTGCGCCTCGGGAACGGCCTCGCGCACCCGGCCGACGATCGCCTTGATGTTCTCCGCCTCGTTGTAGGTCGGGATGATCACCAAAGCCGTGCCGAGCGGGCCGAAGTTCCTCCCCTGGGATCCTGCCGCGAGGGTCCCGTCGCCGTCGTTCACTGCTGCCCCTTCATGTCCTGTGCGCAGGGTCCCACCATAGTGGGCACGGCCTGCGCCGACGTGACCGGACGTTCATATGGTGGTGTCGTTTACCGAAGATCGGGTAGGAACACGCTTTTGGGGCGTGCGAAGAAGGGAAACGGATGGGGCCCGGCGCCCTTCGGGCCGGCCCGGGACCCGCCGGCTGCGGATCGACCTGGAGCCGTTGTCTACTGAGCACCCGGGCCCCACCCGGGGTCGCACCTCCCCGGCCGGCCGGAACGTCCCTCGGCACCGTGCCGACGCTGGGCCTGGCTCCCAGTGACGGTGCCCCGGTGCGGCACACCGTCCCTGACCCAGCGGTGCTGACACGAGTGGCCGGACGTTCTCCGGTCGGGCGTCCGGTGGTGGACCCGAGCGAACCTACCGGCCCCCCGCGGCCGCCTGTCAACAGTCGTTCGACCTGCGTAATGTGGTTCACATGCCAGGTCAGCGGCGAGGATACGCAGGTCGCGAGACGGGGGCGCGGCACATGATCGTCACCGCGCCGCCCTCGTAGATCACTCGCCCGGCCGTACGAACACCGTGCGCCCGCCGACCACGGTCCGCAGGCAGACCGGCAGGTCACGGCCGGGGGTGAGATCGGGCAGGCCGGGAGTGCCGGAGCGGGGGTCGGTGGACCAGCGCGCCACCCGGTCGTCGGGCGCCTGGACGACGAGTTCACCGGTGCGCCAGAGGGCGTAGTCGGCGGGTGCGCCGGGCACCAGGACGCCCGCGTCGTCGCGTCCGACCGCCCGCCAGCCGCCGCGCGTGTGCGCGGTGAACGCGGCGCGCACGGAGACGCGGTGTTCCGGTGTGTGATGGAAGGCGGCGGCCCGGACCGTGCCCCAGGGGTCGAGGGGGGTGACCGGGCTGTCGGAGCCGAAGGCGAGCGGGACACCGGCGCGCAGCAGCGCCGCGAAGGGGTTCAGGGAGCGGGCCCGCTCCGGTCCCAGGCGCCGGGCGTACATGCCGTCCTCGCCGCCCCACAGGGCGTCGAAGGCGGGCTGGACGGAGGCGGTCAGACCGAGTTCGGCGAAGGCGGCGACGGTCTCGGGGGTGAGCATCTCGGCATGCTCGACGCGGTGCCGGGCGGACCGGACGCGGGCGAGACCGATCTTCTCGGCGGCGGCCCGCACGCCGTCGACGACGGTGCTCACGGCGGCGTCGCCGATGGCGTGGAAGCCGGCCTGGAGACCGGCCTCGGTGCAGGCGACGACGTGGGCCGCGACGGCAGCCGCGTCCAGGTGTTCGGTGCCGGTGTGGCCGGCGTCGGCGTACGGCTCGTGCAGACACGCGGTGTGCGAGCCGAGGGCGCCGTCGGCGAACAGGTCGCCCGCGGCGCCGATCGCGCCCAGCTCCTTCGCCTTGGTGACATCCTGTTCGGCCCAGTAGCCGACGACGCGCGGGCCGCTCTCCTCGGCGGCGAGCCGCAGCAGTCCGGTGAAGTCGTCCTCGGAGGAGATCTCCGGGCCTCCGCACTCGTGGACCGTGCCGATGCCGAGGGAGGCGGCGTGGGCGAGGGCGGCGCGCTGGGCCTCGGTGCGCTGGGCCGGTGTGACGGCGGCCAGGGCGGCGGCGCGCACCGCGTGGTGGGCGTCCCCGGTGAGCGGGCGATCCTCGCGGGTGACCGCGTCCGGGACGAGGCCGAGGAGCGCCGTGGTGACGACCGCGGAGTGGACGTCGATCCGGCTCAGGTAGAGGGGACGGCCGCCGGTGGCCTCGTCGAGCTCGGCGCGGGCCGGGGGACGGCCGCCGGGCCAGCGGGCGGCGTCCCAGCCGTGGCCGAGGAGGACCCGGTCGTCCGGGCGGGCGGCGGCGAACTCCCGTACGCGGGCCAGCGCGGCCTCGAGCGACGGGGCGGTGGACAGGTCGAGGCCGGTGAGGGCGAGGCCGGTGGCCGTGGTGTGGACGTGCGCGTCGGTGAACGCGGGGGTGACCAGCGCGCCGTCGAGGTCGATCACCTCGTCGACCCCGTCCTCGAAGGCGTCGGCGGCACCCTCGGAGCCGACCCAGGCGACCTGACCGCGCTCGACGACCATCGCGGTCGCGAAGGGGTCGGCGGGGCTGTGGACCTCCCCACGGCGAAGCAGGACGGTGCGGGACGGGACGGTGCGTTCACTCATGCCCCACAGTTTCGCGCGTCGCCCGGTCCGCCCCGCACGCAGGTCCGTCCCACCGCGACCGAGCCGCCCCGTCTCCGGGGCCCACGCCGGCGTCCGCCTGCCGCCCGCGCGCCGTCCCGTCCGGGTCGCGGCTCGGCCGTCGCCCCCGGCGGGGCCGCTGACCCCACGGGGTTCCACCGCCCTTCCCCGGGGCGCTGCCCGCGGACCCTCGCTCCTCGAACGCCGGACGGGCCGAATCCGGCGGCCCGCGGTACGCGGGGTTCAGATACGCGGCGGGCGGGCTTCGTACGGCGTGGAGAGGACCACCGTCGTGCGGGTGGAGACACCCGCCAGGGAGCGCACGCGGGCGAGCAGTTCCTCCAGTTCGTGCGGTGTGGACACGCGTACCTTGAGGATGTAGTTCTCCTCGCCGGCGACGCTGTGGCAGGCCTCGATCTCGGGGGCTCCGGCGAGACGGTCCGCGATGTCGTCGGGGGCGCTGGGGTCGAAGGGTTTGACCGAGATGAAGGCGGTCATGGGCAGGCCGACGGCCTCCGGATCGACCACCGCGGCATAGCCGCGGATGACGCCACGCTGTTCCAGCCGGCGCACCCGCTGGTGCACGGCCGACGTGGACAGGCCCGTGGCCTTGCCCAGGTCTGTGTAGCTCATCCGCCCGTCCTTGACGAGCAGCTGCACGATCTGTCGGTCCAGCTCCTCCATGGCGCAAGAACCTACAGTGCGCTTGATCTCCTCGGATACCTGAGCCGCCCGGCTCATGCCCGGTTCGTGATGTTCCGGGGGCCGACGCGCGCGGTCCGGGGGGACAAAGCCCTCGCACGGGGCACCCGCACGTGGCATGTGACGAACGCCACACCCTTCGAGCCGTCTCCGTGATGTTCCCGTGATTACCCCGGAGGGGGGGCGGGAAGTGCTTGCTGTGGTCGAGGCCGCAGTGCCTTCACGGCCCAGCCCGAGGGGGAGAACCCAATGCAGAGTCTTAAGCGCCTTGGTCGTACCACGTCCAAGCGGCAGCAGCCGGTCGTCGAGCTCGATCCGGAGTACGTCGAACCCGACGCCCCGGACGAGGAACTCGACGCCTACGACACCTTCGAGATGTACCGGGTCGTCTGCCCGGACTGCGCGCAGCCCATCGCCCTGCTCGCGGACGAGGACGTCCTGCCGGAGCACGCGCTGTGCGCCTCGCCGTGGAACCCGTTCGGGCTCACGGTCTGCGCCGGCACCGGCCGCCGGGCCGCCGAGGCACGGCCGGCGGACGAGTCCGTCACTCCCCAGGAGCAGGACACCGCCCTGCTGTTGACGCTCCCCCAGGGACTCGACTGGCGCACCCAGCCCTTCTCGCACGTCGGCGGTCCGGGCTCGCGTCCGATCCGGATCCCGGCGATGCGGGACCACGCCGCCTGAGCACCCACCGGTAAGGGGGCGGCGCGGTCCGCCGCCCCCGTCCACGCGGGACGGCCGCGAACGCACGTCCTGTTCCGGGCTCGGTGACCCGTCCGGCCGCTCCCGCGTCACCCGGGCATGACGGCCCCCACGTACTCGACGACCGGGCGTCAACGCCGCGCCTTCGTGCCGCCGCCCGCCGAGGCGGTCTCACCCGCGCCGCCCCGGCTCCCGGATCCGCCGCGATCCGATGCGCACCTGGGCCGACCGGGGCCGCACACTGCCCGGGCGGCAGAACCCGGAGTGGACCCGGCTCACCGCGCCCTGGCGGGGCTGGTTCCCGTCGTCGAACTCCCGTCCGCCGCGCGGTGACGGGAGCCCGACCGGTTCAGCGGGTCTCCGGCCCCGCGAGGTGGCGGGCGATGACCATGCGCTGGATCTGATTGGTGCCCTCGACGATCTGCAGGACCTTCGCCTCGCGCATGTAGCGCTCGGCGGGGAAGTCCGCGGTGTAGCCGTAGCCGCCGAGGATCTGCACGGCGTCGGTGGTGACCCGCATCGCCGTGTCGGTGCAGTGCAGCTTGGCCATGGCGGCCTGCTTGGCGAACGGCCGTCCCGCGTCGCGCAGCCGGGCCGCCGCCAGATACAGCGCGCGCCCCGCCTCGATCTGCGTGGCCATGTCGGCGAGCATGAAGCGCAGTCCCTGGAAGTCGGCGATCGGCTTGCCGAACTGTCGCCGCTCGGTCGCGTAGCCGAGCGCCTCGTCCAGCGCCGCCTGGGCCAGGCCGATCGCGCAGGCGGCGATGCCGAGCCGGCCGCCGTCCAGCGCCGACAGGGCGATCGCGAAGCCCTGCCCCTCCTCGCCGACCCGTCGCGCGTCGGGGACCCGGACGCCGTCGAGATGGACCTGGGCGGTCGGCGAGCCCTTCATCCCCATCTTCTTCTCCGGCACGGCGGCGCTCAGCCCCTCGGCGTCACCGGACACCAGGAACGCGGTGATGCCGCGCGGGCCCTCCTCGCCGGTACGCGCCATGACGGTGTAGAAGTCGGCGATGCCACCGTGGGTGATCCATGCCTTGGTGCCGTTGATCACCCAGTCGTCCCCGTCGCGCACCGCCTTGGTGCGCAGGGAGGCCGCGTCGGAGCCCGAGGCGGGCTCGGAGAGGCAATAGGCGCCGAGCAGGCCGCCGCCGAGCATCGCGGGCAGATGCTCGGCCTGCTGCTCCTTGGCGCCGTAGGCGGCGAGCGCGTAGGAGGCCAGGGTGTGCACGCTGACACCGAGGCCGACGGTGAGGCGGGCCGCGGCGAGCTCTTCGAGGACCTGGAGGTAGACCTCGTACGGCTGGTCGCCGCCGCCGTGCTCGGAGTCGTAGGGCAGGCCGAGCAGGCCGGACTCGGAGAGCAGGGTGAACAGTTCGCGGGGGAAGCGTCCCGTGTCCTCCTCCTCGGCCGCCTGCGGGACGACCTCGCGCTGCGCGATGTCGCGGACGAGCGAGATCAGGTCCCGGGCCTCGTCCGTGGGCAATTGCCGGTCCACCGGCTGCGGGGCGCGGTCGGGCATGGCGACGCTCTCCTCCCTGTTCGGGCACATCGGCGTGCGCCTTGGGTGGGGGCGGCTCCGCCGGGGTCGTATCGGTGCCTGGCCGATGCTCGCACTCCCGGGTCTCGGAAGCTGCTGACCAGCGGCTGTGCGCTGCGAGTATGCCCGATCGGCTGCAGCAAGTCACTTGTTAACGACCGCTTACTCCAGGAAACCTTCCCTTGCCGGGATTGGTCCGCACCATTGGCCAACTGGTCTAGTCCTCCTAGTGTTTCGCCCCACACCGAGTCACCGCGTTCATGCCAAGCGGGACGCGGCCGGGCCCACCGCTCCGCACTCGGCGCTCGCCTCGTACGACGGCATCCCGAAGGCGGACTTCCACAGCTCGGCGACCATCGCGAAACTCAAGGGTCTCGGCATCCCCGCGTCCAAGCTGCTGCTCGGCATCGGCTTCTACGGCCGCGGCTGGACCGGCGTCGCGCAGTCGGCACCCGGCGGCACCGCGACGGGACCGGCGGCAGGCACCTACGGGCCGGGCACCGACGACTACAGGGTACTGAGGACCAAGTGCCCGGCGACCGGCACGGTCGGCGGCACCGCCTACGCCAAGTGCGGCAACGAGTGGTGGAGCTATGACACCCCGGCCACCGTCGCGACCAAGACGACCTACAAGGACCAGCAGGGTCTGGGCGGCACGTTCTTCTGGGAACTGAGCGGTGACACCGCGAACGGAGAGCTGATCAAGGCGATCCGGTAGGCCCGCGGGGGCGGGGGTGCCACGGGGGGACTCCCGCCCCCTGCCGCCGTCGGACCCGTCTCAGGCGTCGCGGCGGGCGGGCGCCGGGGCCGGATGGGCGGGATCCAGCTCCTCGATGGCGCGCATGGCCCCGCCGAGCGTCTTCACCAGCAGCTCGCTCATGGTCTCGCGGGAGAGTTCACCGCGGTCGATCCACGCGAGCGCGGCGCCCTCCACGCTGCACACCCAGGCCAGCAGCCCCATCCGCGCCACCGGTGCGATGTCCGTACGGCCGTAGGCGCCCTCGGCGATGGTCGCGACGATGGCCTCGCGCACCCCGTCCCGGATCGCGTGCACCTCGGTGTCGAAGCCGACGCCGCCGCTGACGATCGCGCGGTAGGCGGCCTGGTTGTGCTCGGCGTACCGCAGATAGCTGTCGATGGTGCGGTGCACCCGCTCCACGGACGGCAGCCCGGCCCCGTCCGCGGCGAAGGTGACCAGGCCGGCCACCGAGTCCTCGATGATCGCCAGGTAGTAACCGCGCTTGGAGTGGAAGTAGTAGTAGATCAGCCCCTTGGCGACCTGCGCCTGGCGTGCGATGTCGTCCATCGAGAGCGCGTCGTAGGACGTGTCCGCGAACAACCTCCGCCCGATGGCGATGAGTTCGGCGCGACGCGCGGACGAACGCTCGGTACCTCGCGCCGCGGGGCGTACGGCGGACTGCCGGCTGATGCTCAATTTCGACCCAGGTCTTCCTGCGGGCGGTGGGACATCCCGCCCGCAGTATGTCAGGTCGTCCGGAGGGCCCGGGCCGGTAGCTCCGTGACCTCGGGTTACAGCAGTCCCAGCTGGGTCACGAACATCGCGAGGACCACGACGAGGGTCCATCCCATGGCGTGTTCGAAGATCTTCGGGCCGTCCTCCCGGGGGCCGCCGGTGCGGGCGCGGGTGACGGTGGCTGCGTTCGTGGTCATGGCTTCTCGCTGGTCTCTGCGGTGCGGTGGACTCCCCCTGCGACGACATCCACCTTGCCACCGTGAGCGGCTTCTGCGGCCGAGAGGTCGGTCACACGCGCCGGCGGGCCCCGGTGGCCCGGGACCCGCCGGCCGGGCCGGCTCAGCGCACGCCCACCGCCGCGAGCGCCTTGCGCTGCCGCGGGGTCGGCCGGGCCGGGAAGTAGAGGTAGCAGACCCCTCCGGTGCCGGACGCCACCTTCCCGGAGGCGTTGTACCGCTTGGTCCGCAGCCAGATGTTCTCCCACTCGCGCCGCCGGTAGACACGGCGCACGGCGTCGTTGTCGTCCGAGGCGGGGTCGTTGGCGATCACGTCGCCGTCGGCGGTGAAGCCGATCACCGTCATCAGGTGCCCGGAGGTGCCGTACCCCGCCCCGGTCAGCTCCTCCTTCAGGAACGACTGCGACGTGATGGCCGGGATGCCCGCGGCGACCAGCGTCTCCAGGTCGGTGAGGGAACCGAGGCGGGTGACCACGCCCTGGAGGCCCTCGAAGGTGGCCGCGTAGGCGGCGTTGAAGGGCCAGTTGCCGCAGCCGGCGTACTGGTGGTCGAACGTGTACCGGGCCGCGTGGCAGATCTGCGGGTCGGCGTAGGACGGGTCGACCCAGGACAGCTGCTCCCGGGTGAGCCGCCCGCCCCAGTACTCGATGATCATCTGTGAGGAGGTGGGGCTGCACCAGGCCTCGCCGCCGTTGTCGTACTCCGGGTACTGGCCCTTGTGGATCTCCTGCGAGTAGCGCGGGACGATCAGCTCCTTGGCCGGGCCGGGCTCCGAGGCTGGGACGGTGAACCGGTCGGGGACGTCGGAGCCCATCGCGCCGAGCCGCCACACGGTCGGGGTGAGCCGGGTGCCGGGGCGGCGGTAAAGGGTCAGTCGCAGCCGGTACGAGACGACGCGCAGGCCCGAGGCCGCGTCGTCCACGGAGAGCGTGTCCGTCCAGACGGTGCTCTTCCCGTCGCTCTGCTCGTCCACCGAGGTGCGCCGGATGTCCTGGTCGCCGGCGGCCCAGCGGCCCATGACGTACCAGGGGGTGTCCGTGCCGTCGGAGTACGTGCCCTTCAGCTCGATCCGGAGCCAGGTGCCCTCGGGGGTGTGCGCGTTCCAGGAGGCGATCGCCTCCGTCGCCGGAACCCTGGGACGGTGCACGGGCGAGGTCCAGGTCGCGTACTCCCAGGCGGCCGTACGGCCGGTGTGCGGGTCGGTGTAGTCCGTGGTGCCGGCGGGCCTCGCGATCACGAGGCCGGGGCGGGCACCGGCGACGGCGCGGGTCCCGTCGGCGGTGCCACCGCGCCAGTCGGTGTACGAGGTCCAGGCCCGGTTGTCGACGGGGCGGGCGGCGGTCCGGCCGACGGTGTCGGCGGCGCGTCCGGTCGGGGTGCCGGCCGTCAGGGTGCCGGCGGACGCCGGGCCCGCGCTCCCGGCGACGGCGGCGACGACCGCGGCGGCCAGGAGGGATCTGCGGGACGGCAGTTCGGCTCTGCTCATGGGTGGAAGACCCCCAGGTGTCGGAGTCGGGACAGGACCAAAGCACGGCCGGCCGGATGGTGTACGTCCGCCGGATGGAGCGGGTGTGCGCCAACTATGAACGCAGCCGGGCGGATCCTGCCAGCACCCCGGCCATGCCGCGTCCGACCAACATGGGACTCGACCAATGGCGGAACCGGCGGTGGGCCTGTCCGGCCGAGGACCGGGGGCCTGTCCGTCCGAGGACCGGGGGCCTGTCCGTCCGGGCATCCGGGGCTTGTCCCTCCGGGGTTCGTCCCTCCGGGGACTCGTCCGTCCGGGGGCCTAGAGTGCTCCGGTAGGCCCTCCCCTTTCCCCGCCCCCCAGGAACCAGCCATTCACGATCTCGCCTCCCGTATCCGCCGGCTCGCCCCCTCGTGCGGCCCGGTCCGGCTCGTCGGTGTCGACGGGCACGCCGGCTCGGGGAAGTCGACGTTCGCCGTACGGCTGGCCGAGGCGCTGGACGGCGCTCCGGTGCTGCGGCTCGACGACATCGCCGACCACACCGAACTGTTCGACTGGACCGGACGGCTGCTGAGCCGGGTGATCGAGCCGCTCGGCCGCGGCGAGACCGCGCACTACTCCCCCTACGACTGGCGGACCCGCCGCTTCGGACCTCCCCGACCGCTGCCGCCCGCCCCCGTGATCGTCATGGAGGGCGTCGGCGCGGGACGCCGGGCCCTGCGCCCGTATCTGGCGCTGCTGCTGTGGATGGACCTCCCCCGGGAGGAGTCCTGGTCGCGGGGACGGGCCCGCGACGGAGCGGAGCAGCGGGAGTTCTGGGACGGCTGGGTCCGCGCGGAGCGCGAGCACTTCGCCGACGACCCCTCACGCCCCTTCGCCGGCCTTCTGGTGCGGCAGCGTCCGAAGGGGTACGAGCTGCTTCCCGGGCCTGTCGGGACGGGTGAACCACCCCCTCCACTCACGCAGGGTGACGGGCCACCCGCGTTGTGGTGAACCTGTGAAGAACGGTCCCGGACAAGTTGCCGGAGTGCCCCAACTCGGCTTGACCGGGGCCCCGTACAGGTCTTACGTTCTCAATGTGCGGCCCTTCGGAGCCGTCGGCAGACGCGAAGCCCCCGGTTGTTCCCCCGTGATCGGGGGCTTCGTTCTGCCCTCTTCGCGTTTTTCGGGCGCTCAGTGGCATATGACGATCACCCTGGGTCACCGCGCAGGGTCCGCGCTCCCCCCTCCCACCTCCTCCTTCGGCGTGCGCGGCACCCTACGGACGTGACGCCGCCGCAGGTACGATGCCCTCGGTGCGACCTACGGACGCTGCTTCGCGCACCTTGCAACTCCGGTCCGCGGCACAGCGGTTCGACCAACGGGAGCCGACGGGCGAGGGCCGGCCGGCACACCGACGGGGGCACGGTTCGTGGGGGACGTGATGGACTTCGGCACGCAGGGCCCGCAGGCCCCGGCCGACCTCGCCTGGCTGCGAGGCGTGGACGCCTACACGATGGGCGCCTATCCGCAGGCGGAGGAGGAGTTCCGGGCCGCGGTGCGGATCGACCCGGGGATGGCCGACGGCTGGCTGGGGCTGCACGCGCTGCGCGTCGACACGACGACCGCGCTGCTCAGGATGTTCCGGCACCGGGAACGCTTCGGCGAGCAGCGCACCCGGCACCGCCGCACCCTCAACTCCTGGTACTGGCTGGGCTGGTGGGTGCAGCCGGTGCTGGAGAGCCCTCGCGATCTGCTGCTGGCGCACGCCTCCCACTGGCTGGACGGCCGCCACGTCCCCGAGCTGGACCGGGCACTCGCCGGACTGCCCCCGGTCGACACCGATCCGCAGGTCCGCTTCCTGCACGCCTGCCGTGCCTACCTGGTCAAGGACTGGGAGCAGCTGGTCCGGCGCACGGACTCCCTCGTCGAGGACCCGATGCTGGGCATCGAGGCCGGCCTGTTCGGCGGCATGGCGCGGGTGCGACTGGAGATGTACGGGCAGGCCGAACCGCTGCTGTCGGCGGCGCTGATGCGGTGCCGCAGCGAACAGCCGCAGCGCAAGGAGCTGCGCTACTGGTTGGCCCGCGCCCACGAAGGGACCGGTCGCAGCGCCGCCGCGCTCCCCCTGTACCGGGCCGTGCACCGGGTCGATCCGGCCTTCATGGACACCTCCGCCCGGCTCGCCGCGATCGCCGAGGGCGACGGGTACGACGACTCCGCCGATCTCGCCGCGATCACGCTCACCGGGGCCGGGCAGGATGTCATGGACGGCCCCGACATGCTCGATCCGCTGTTCGGCACCGAGGGGCGTGACCTGCGGCTGCCCGAGCCCGAGTCCGTGCCGGGTCCCCTGCCTCCGGTCACCGCCGCGGGCGTACGGGAGCGGGCGGGCGCCGGGGCGTCACCGTTGCCCGCCGGGCCCACGGACCCCGCGTTACTGGAGGAGGCGCTCGCCGAACTGGAGCGCATGGTGGGCCTGGAGCCGGTGAAACGGCAGGTCAAGGCGTTGTCGGCGCAACTGAACATGGCGCGGCTGCGGGCCGGCCAAGGGCTTCCCGTGCAGCCGCCGAAACGCCACTTCGTCTTCTCCGGGCCGTCCGGGACCGGCAAGACCACGGTGGCCCGCATCCTCGGCCGGGTGTTCTACGCCCTCGGGCTGCTCGGCGGTGACCATCTGGTGGAGGCCCAGCGGGCGGATCTGGTCGGTGAGTATCTGGGACAGACCGCGGTGAAGGCCAATGAGCTGATCGACTCCGCGCTGGGCGGGGTGCTGTTCGTGGACGAGGCGTATTCCCTGTCCAACTCCGGGTACGGCAAGGGGGACGCGTACGGGGACGAGGCGCTGCAGGTGCTGTTGAAGCGGGCCGAGGACAATCGGGATCATCTGGTGGTGATCCTTGCCGGGTATCCGGAGGGGATGGACCGGCTGCTGGCCGCGAACCCGGGGCTGTCGTCGCGGTTCACCACGCGGGTGGACTTTCCCTCGTACCGGCCGCTGGAACTGACCTCGATCGGTGAGGTGCTGGCGGGGGAGAACGGGGATGTGTGGGACGAGGAGGCGTTGGACGAGCTGCGGTCGATCGCCGGGCATGTGGTGGACCAGGGGTGGATCGACGAGCTGGGGAACGGGCGGTTCTTGCGGACGCTGTACGAGAAGAGCTGCGCGTATCGGGATTTGCGGTTGTCGGTGTATCCCGGGGCGTTGACCCGGGATGATCTGGCGACGCTGCGGCTGCCGGATCTTATGCAGGCGTACGGGGAGGTGCTGTCGGGGCGGGGGCCGGCGGACCCTTCGTCCGGGTTGTGAGGCGCACGGCGTTGTGGCCGGCGTACGGGATTGCCGCCCGCCCCGCTGAAGGGGTGCCTCCCCCAGAGAGGAGGCACCCCGGCCCACCCGTGCCGCCCTGGGGGTACCTCCCGGCCCCTCAAGGCACTGGGGGAGGCACGACTGCCCGCAGCTGGGGCGGCGTGGCCGCCCCGGCCACGCCGCCCGCTGTCACGTGGCCATGGCCTCCTCCGGGGTTCCGCTCGCCCTCTGGGGTGTGACCGTCACCTCCCGGTGGGCCGGGTCCCGTACCTCGCCCACCAGGAGTTCCAGGACGTCCTCCAGGGCGGCCAGGCCCAGGACCTTGCCGGAGGCGTCGCAGACCTGGGCCAGGTGGGTCGCGGCCCGGCGCATCACCGTGAGGGCGTCGTCCAGGGGGAGCTCGGGGCGGAGGGTCGTCATCGGGCGCCAGAGGTGCTGCGGGACGGCGCGTTCGGAGTCCTCCAGGTCCAGTACGTCCTTGACGTGCAGGTAGCCCATGAAGGCACCGCTGTCCGCGGCCACCGGGAACCGGGAGTACCCGGTGCGGGCGGTGAGCTCCACGATCTGCCCCGGGGTGACCGCCGGCGTGACCGTCACCAGCGACCCGCGGTCCAGCAGAACGTCCGTCACCGGGCGGGAGCCCAGCTCCAGCGCGTCCTCCAGGCGCTCGGCCTCCTCGGGGTCGAGGAGACCCGCCTGGCCGGAGTCCTCCACCAGCCGGTTGAGTTGTTCGCTGGTGAAGACGGCCTCGACCTCGTCCTTCGGTTCGACGTGGAAGAGCCGCAGGATGGCCCGGGCGCAGGCGCCGAGCGCGATCGTGACCGGCTTGCACAGGCGGGCGAACCAGACCAGGCCAGGGCTCAGCCACAGTGCCACCTTCTCGGGGGCCGCCATCGCCAGGTTCTTCGGGACCATCTCGCCGATGACGAGGTGGAAGAAGACCACCGCGGCGAGCGCGATGACATAGCCGAGCGGGTGGATCATGCCGTGCGGCAGGTGCATCCACTCGAAGACCGGCTCCAGCAGATGGGCGACCGTCGGTTCGGCGACGGCGCCCAGGGTCAGCGAGCAGACGGTGATGCCGAACTGGGCCGCCGCCATCATCTGCGGCAGGTGCTCCAGGCCGTACAGCACCTGGCGGGCGCGGGCCGTGCCGAGCGGTTCGATCTGGCTGCGGCGGACCGAGACGAGTGCGAACTCGGCACCTACGAAGAACCCGTTGGCGAGCACGAGCAGCGCGGCGAAGAGGAGTTGCAGCACGCTCATCCGGCCACCTCCACCAGGGGCAGCGGGGCCGTTCTGATCAGGCGGACGCGTTCGGCGCGGTAGTGGCCGACCCGGCGTACCGACAGCCGCCAGCCGGGCAGTTCCGCGCGGTCGCCGACGGCCGGGATCCGGCCGAGCAGATCGGCGACCAGGCCGGCCACCGTCTCGTACGGGCCCTCGGGCGCCTCCAGGCCTATGCGCAGCAGGGTGTCGACCCGGACGCCGCCGTCGACGTCCCAGGCGAGGTTGCCGTCCTCGGGCGGGGCGGGGGCGAGTTCGGGGACGTCCTGTCCGTCGTGCTCGTCGCGCACCTCGCCGACGATCTCCTCGACGATGTCCTCCAGCGTGACGACGCCGGCCGTGCCGCCGTACTCGTCGACGACGACCGCGATGGGCTGCTCGCTGCGCAGCCGCGTGAGCAGCGGCCGCACGGGCAGGGTCTCGGGGACGAGCAGCGCCGGGCGGGCGATGCGGCCCACGGGGGTACGCAGCCGGTCGTGCACGGACACCGCGAGGGCGTCCTTGAGGTGCACCATGCCGACGATCTCGTCGATCCGCTCCCGGTAGACGGGGAAGCGGGACAGACCGGTGGCCCGGGTCAGGTTGACCACGTCCTCGGCGGTCGCCGAGGACTGCAGGGCGCTGACCTTCACGCGCGGCGTCATGACGTGCTGTGCGGTCAGTTCACCGAGGGACAGGGTGCGGACGAAGAGGTCCGCCGTGTCCTGTTCCAGGGCGCCGGCCCGGGCGGAGTGCCGGGCCAGGGAGACGAGTTCGCCGGGGGTGCGGGCGGAGGCCAGTTCCTCGGCGGGCTCGATGCCCAGGGCCCGCACCAGGCGGTTGGCCACGGCGTTCAGCCCGGCGATCACCGGGCGGAAGAGCCGGGCGAACGCGTGCTGCGGGCCGGCCACGAAGCGGGCGACCTGCAGGGGGCGGGACACCGCCCAGTTCTTCGGCACGAGTTCGCCGATCACCATCTGCACCGCGGAGGCCAGCAGCATGCCGACGACGACGGAGACACCGGGGACCGCGCCCTCGGGGACGCCGATGCCGGTGAAGGGGCCGTGCAGCAGTCCGGCGAGCGCCGGCTGCGCCAGCATGCCGACGACGAGGGAGGTGATGGTGATGCCGAGCTGGGTGCCGGAGAGCTGGAAGGAGAGCTCCCTGAGCGACTCGACGACCCGGCGGGCGCGTCGGTCACCGCCCGCGGCGGCCCGTTCGGCGTCCGGTCGCTCGACGGTGACCAGGCCGAACTCGGCGGCCACGAAGAATCCGTTGGCCAGGATCAGCAGGAAAGCGGCTGCGAGAAGCAGCAAGGGGGTGGTCATGATGCCGCCGCCTCCGCATGCGCGCGGACCTCGTGGAACGGGTCCGCGCTATGTCGGCAGGGGGCGGCGCAGGTACTGCAGGACGATCCGTCCATCGCCGGAGAGGGTCACTCCTCGGGTAGCTGGGGCCCCTGTGCACCGGGCGGGGCGGCAGGGGCGAAAGGCGCGGTCGTCGTGCCTTTCGCCCACCAGATTAATCAAGACATGGGCGACTGCGGCAGGTGACGTTCCCGACGCTTCCCGGAGCCGGTCCCCGAGCCGCCCCGGAGGGGCGGCCCCGAGTCAGCTCCGGGGTGTCCCGGGCCCGGCCGTGGAGCGGGCCTCGGCGAGCGCCCGCAGGGCCCGCGCGTCGGCGATGGCCCGCTGTCTGGCGATGCCCGGCTGGATGCCGAGCGCGGGCAGGCTGGTGCCGTCACTGAGGTCGAGGAAGACCCAGGGATCACCGGGACGGAGGTTCACCCGAAGGATCTCCGCCCATTCCAGGCGGCGCCGGCTCACGATGTTGACGACGGTGACGCCCGCCTCGTCGGCGGTGACCTTCGGCCGGGCCAGCAGGAACAGCACGCCGGCCAGCAGCGCGGCGGTGAACACGAAGCTGATCCGCTCCCCCGGACCGAGCTGGTCCAGCAGCAGCGCGATCAGGGTGATGACCGCGAAGAGCGCGGTGCCGGCCGTGAGCAGCACCACGCGGGTGCGGCCCGGGCGGAAGGTGACGGGCAGTTCGGGCAGTCGGCCCGTGGTCGCGTCGGACATGGTGATGCTCCGGGCCCGGTCAGAGGCGGCAGGCGTGGATGGCCGTGGTGAGGATGGCGCGGGCGCCGATGTCGTACAGGTCGTCCATGATCCGCTGTGCCTCCTTGGACGGGACCATCGCGCGGACGGCGACCCAGCCCTCGTTGTGCAGCGGGGACACGGTGGGGGACTCCAGGCCCGGGGTGAGGGCGACGGCCTTCTCGAGCTGTTCGACGCGGCAGTCGTAGTCCATCATCACGTACGTCCGGGCGACCAGGACGCCCTGGAGGCGGCGCAGGAACTGCCGCACCTTGGGCTCCTCGCCGTCCGCGCCGGTGGTGGGGGTCTCCCCGGGCGAGTGTGTTCGAGCCCGGGGGAGGATGACGACGGCCTCGGACTTCATGATCGGCTCGCCGACGACCTCCAGGCCGGCGTTGCGCAGCGAGGTGCCCGTCTCGACGACGTCCGCGATGACCTGGGCGACACCGAGCTGGATGGCGGTCTCGACGGCGCCGTCGAGGTGGACGACGGAGGCGTCGATGCCGTTGTCGGCGAGGTGCGCCGCGACGATGCCCTCGTACGAGGTGGCGATCGTCTTGCCCGTCAGGTCCGCCAGGTCGCCGATGGTGCCCGGCTTGGTGGCGTAGTGGAAGGTGGAGCGGGCGAAGCCGAGGGGGAGGATCTCCTCGGCTTCGGCGCCGGAGTCGATCAGCAGGTCGCGGCCGGTGATGCCGATGTCGAGCTGCCCGGAGGCGACGTAGATGGCGATGTCGCGGGGGCGGAGGTAGAAGAACTCGACCTCGTTCGTCGGGTCGACGGTCCGCAGTTCCTTGGACTCGCGGCGCTGCCGGTAGCCGGCCTCATGCAGCATCTCCCCCGCGGGGCCTGACAGGGAACCCTTGTTGGGGACGGCGATGCGCAGCATGAGGTCGGCTTCCTTCGTGTGGAGGGTGTGTCGCGAACGTAAGGGTTTACAGGTGGGCGTAGACGTCGTCGAGGGAGATGCCGCGGGCGACCATCATCACCTGGACGTGGTAGAGCAGCTGCGAGATCTCCTCGGCGGCCGCTTCCTTGCCCTCGTACTCGGCGGCCATCCAGACTTCGGCGGCCTCCTCGACGACCTTCTTGCCGATGGCATGGACGCCCTTGTCGACCAGCTCGGCGGTGCGGGAGGTGGCGGGGTCCCCGTGGGCGGCCTTGTGCTGGAGCTCGGTGAAGAGCTCCTCGAACGTCTTCTTGGACATGGTGCTCCTCACCCTACGCGGTGACGGGGACTGCTCAGCGCCAGGGTTCGGACACCGAACGCAGGCAGGCCGCGGTGGCCACCGCCGCGGTGACCGCCTCGTGCCCCTTGTCCTCGCTGGAACCGGGCAGTCCGGCGCGGTCCAGGGCCTGCTCCTCGTTGTCACAGGTGAGCAGACCGAAGCCGACGGGGACGCCGGTGTCGACCGAGACCTGGGTGAGGCCCTGGGTGACGCCCTGGCACACGTAGTCGAAGTGGGGCGTGCCGCCCCGGATGACGACACCGAGGGCGACGACCGCGTCGTAACCGCGGCCGGCCAGGACCTTGGCGACGACCGGGAGTTCCCAGCTGCCGGGCACCCGGAGCAGGGTCGGCTCGTCGATGCCGAGGTCGTGCAGGGCGCGCAGGGCGCCGTCCACCAGTCCGTCCATCACCTTCTCGTGCCACTGCGCGGCGATGACGGCGACCCGCAGGTCCCCCACGTCGCGTACGGACAGTTCCGGTGCACCCTTGCCGCTCACGTCTCTCCTCGCTGGTTCTCGTTACTGGTTGCCGCAGGCGGGCACGGTCGGCGTGTCCAGCCAGGGCAGGTCGTGGCCCATCCGGTCCCGCTTGGTGCGCAGGTAGCGGAGGTTGTGCTCGCTCGCGGTGACGGGCATCGGCTCGCGTGCGGTGATCTCGATGCCGTGCCGGGCGAGCGCGTCGGACTTGTCGGGGTTGTTGGTCATCAGGCGGGCGCCGCGGACGCCGAGGTCGGCGAGGATCTGCGCGCCTGCGCCGTAGTCGCGGGCGTCGGCGGGCAGGCCGAGTTCGAGGTTGGCGTCGAGGGTGTCCCGGCCGCGCTCCTGGAGTTCGTAGGCGCGCAGCTTGGACATCAGGCCGATGCCGCGTCCCTCGTGGCCGCGCAGGTAGACGACCACGCCCCGGCCCTCGGCCTGGATGCGGTCCAGGGAGGCGTCGAGCTGGGGGCCGCAGTCGCAGCGCCGGGAGCCGAAGATGTCGCCGGTGAGGCATTCGGAGTGGACGCGGACGAGGACGTCCTCGCCGTCGCCGATGTCGCCGTGGACGAGGGCGACGTGCTCGACGCCGTCGGCGGTGGAGCGGTAGCCGTACGCGGTGAAGGTGCCGTGGGAGGTGGGCAGATGGACCTCGGCCTCGCGGCGGACGGTGGGTTCGGCGGAGCGGCGGTAGGCGATCAGGTCCTCGATGGAGATGATCGTCAGGCCGTGCTTGCGGGCGAACGGGATCAGCTCGGGCAGCCGGAGCATGGTGCCGTCCTCGCCGGCGATCTCGACGATGGCGCCGGCCGGGCGCAGGCCGGCGAGGCGGGCGAGGTCGACGGCGGCCTCGGTGTGGCCGTTGCGCACGAGGACGCCGCCGGGGCGGGCGCGCAGCGGGAAGATGTGGCCGGGGCGGACGAAGTCGTCGGCCTGCGCGGTGCCGCTCGCCAGCAGCCGGAGCGTGGTCGCGCGGTCGGCGGCGGAGATGCCGGTGGTCACGCCGTGGGCGCCCGAGCCGTCCACGGTGACGGTGAACGCGGTCCGCATGGACTCGGTGTTGTTCTCCACCATCAGCGGGATGCCGAGCCTGTCCAGCTCCTCGCCCTCCATGGGGGCGCAGATCATGCCCCGGCACTCGCTCATCATGAAGGCGACGATCTCGGGGGTGACCTTCTCGGCGGCGACGACGAGGTCGCCCTCGTTCTCGCGGTCCTCGTCGTCGACGACCACGACCGGGCGGCCGGCCGCGATGTCGGCGACGGCCTGCTCGACGGGGTCGAGCATGAGGTCTTCGATGCCGTCGGTGCTGTACAGGATCGGTGCCGTGCTCATGCGGGCGCTCCTTCCAGAGTGGGCCGCGCGTCGCGGGAGCGCAGCCACCAGTCGCGCAGTCCCCACAGGACGAGCGCGCCGTAGATGACGTAGACGAAGCCGGAGAAGGCGAAGCCGTTGGCGAAGTTCAGGGGGACGCCGACGAGGTCGACGAGCAGCCAGGCGAACCAGAACTCGACCATGCCGCGGGCCTGCGCGTACATGGCGACGATCGTGCCGACGAAGATGTAGGCGTCCGGCCAGGGGTCCCAGGACAGGGACGGGTAGAGGGTGAACAGCCCGCCGACGGCGAGGGTGCCGACGGCCGCGGCGCCCACGAGGAGGAGCCGTTCGAGGTTGGTCGCGAACCGTACGGCGATGGAGCCGTCCTGCGCCTGTCGCCGGCCGCGGTTCCACTGCCAGAAGCCCCAGGAGGCGACCAGCATGACGACGATCTGCTTGCCGGCGCTGCCCGAGAGGTGGGCGGTGGCGAAGGCCGTGAAGAGGATCAGGCCGGAAACGAACTGGGCGGGCCAGGTCCAGATGGAGCGGCGCCAGCCGAGGGCGAGGGCGATCAGACCGATCACGTTGCCGATCATGTCCGACCACTTGATGTGCTGGTCGAAGAGGGTGAAGGCCTCGGAGTTGAGCCAGTTCACCGGGGAGCCCCCTCACCGGTGGCGCGGTCGCCGAGCATCCGCTCGACGTACTTGGCGATGACGTCCACCTCGAGGTTGACCGGGTCGCCGGGCTGCTTGGTGCCGAGCGTGGTCAGGGCGAGCGTGGTGGGGATCAGGCTGACGGTGAAGAAGTCGGGCCCGGCGTCGACGACGGTGAGGCTGATGCCGTCGACGGTGATGGAGCCCTTCTCCACGACGTAGCGGGAGAGGTCGGCGGGGAGGGAGATCCTCACGATCTCCCAGTTCTCCGACGGCTCGCGCCCGAGGATCTCGCCGGTGCCGTCGACGTGTCCCTGGACGATGTGGCCGCCGAGGCGGGAGCCGACGGCCGTGGGGCGTTCGAGGTTGACGCGGGAGCCGACGGCGAGGACGCCGAGGCTGGAGCGCTTCAGGGTCTCCGCCATCACGTCGGCGGTGAACTCGTCGCCCTCGTGCTCGACGACCGTGAGGCATACGCCGTTGACGGCGATGGAGTCTCCGTGCTTCGCGCCTTCGGTGACGACGGGGCCTCGCAGCCGGAAGCGACAGGCGTCGTCGAGGGTCTCGACGGCGGTGATCTCGCCCAGCTCTTCGACGATTCCGGTGAACACTTCCCGGGTCCTCCTGCCTCTTCGGGCACGGACTCCGGGGCTGTCGATGACGACAGAAACCGCGGACGGGGACACCGGGAGCGACGCCGGACAGAGCTCGCCCGATGGCGAACCGGTACGGCGGCGCGCATGGATGCCCGCCCGCCGCGCACTGCCTCCCATCCGGACTTTAACCGTCGGTCCAGGAATTTCACCTGGTCAACCGGTCGCTGGAGGCGACCGGGTCGCGGACTGTAACCGCCGGTTCGGACTTTCACCGACCCCGGAGTGCGCTGCTACTGGTACGGGGCCAGTGTGCCACGACCGGCCGCCCTCCATGCGGGCGAGGGGTGTGGGGTGGATCACAGGAAGTGACGTGGAGAGTGCCGAGGGTCGCGCGAGGAGCAACTCCCCTGCGGTGACGCTCCCTTGACGACCCGCCGAATTGGTCCATACCTATTGACGCTTTGGTCTAGTCCTCTTAGGGTCCGAGCCAACTTCCGTGGAGAGGAACCCACTGTGCCGTCCCCCTCACGCCCCGGAGCGAGACCCGCGCTGCTCGCCTCCGCCGCCGTCGCCGGCCTGCTGCTCGCCGCCCTCCCGGCCACCGTCTCGCACGCCGCCGACCAGGAGTCCTGTCGTCCCGACGGGCTGTACTCGACGCCGGGCGTCGAGGTCCCGTACTGCTCGGTCTACGACTCGGCCGGCCGGGAGAGGATGGGCGCCGACCACCAGCGCCGGGTGATCGGCTACTTCACCGGCTGGCGCACCGGCAAGGACGGGAAGCCCGCCTATCTGGCGTCCGACATCCCGTGGGACAAGATCACCCACATCAACTACGCGTTCGCGCACATCGACAAGGGCAACAGGATCTCCGTCGGCGCGGACGGCGCCGCCAACCCGGCGACCGGGATGACCTGGCCGGGCGTGGCCGGTGCGGAGATGGACCCGCAGCTGCCCTACCAGGGCCACTTCAACCTGCTCAACAAGTTCAAGAAGCAGCACCCGGACGTCAGGACGCTGATCTCGGTGGGCGGCTGGGCCGAGACCGGCGGCTACGTCGACGACAGCGGCGACCGCGTGGACTCCGGCGGCTTCTACTCGATGGCCACCAACGCCGACGGCTCGGTCAACCAGGCCGGCATCGACACCTTCGCCGACTCCGCGGTCGACTTCATCCGGACGTACGGCTTCAACGGCGTCGACATCGACTACGAGTACCCGACGACGATGAAGGACGCGGGCAACCCGCTCGACCATGCCTTCGCCAATGCCCGCCGGGCCGGGCTGGTCAAGGGCTACGCGGCGCTGATGAAGACGCTGCGCGGGAAACTGGACCGCGCGGGAGCGGCCGACGGCAGGCACTACGTGCTGACGGTGGCGGCCCCCTCGTCCGGCTATCTGCTGCGCGGCATGGAGACCTTCCAGGTCCAGAAGTACCTGGACTACGTCAACATCATGTCGTACGACCTGCACGGCGCCTGGAACGAGTACGTCGGCCCGAACGCCTCCCTCTTCGACGACGGCAAGGACGCCGAGCTGGCCGCCGCGGGTGTCTACACGACCTCGCAGTACGGCGGGACCGGCTATCTCAACACCGACTGGGCGTACCACTACTTCCGGGGCTCGATGCCGGCCGGCCGGATCAACATCGGACTGCCGTACTACACGCGCGGGTTCAAGAACGTCACCGGCGGTACCGACGGGCTCTGGGGCAGGGCTCCCTCGACGAACTGCCCCGCCGGTTCCGGACTGACCAGGTGCGGTGACGGCGCGACCGGGATCGACAACCTCTGGCACGACCTGGACACGGGCGGCAAGGAGTCACCGGCGGGCTCCAACCCGATGTGGCACGCCAAGAACCTGGAGAAGGGCGTGGTCGGGGACTACGTCACCGATTACGGCTTCCCGGCCGACACCGGGCTGACCGGGACCTACGCCCGCAAGTACGACTCCACGCTGGTCGCGCCCTGGCTGTGGAACGCCGAGAAGAAGGTGTTCCTGTCCACCGAGGACGAGCAGTCGGTGAAGGCCAAGGCCGACTACGTGGTGGACCGCGGCATCGGCGGCACGATGGTGTGGGAACTGGCCGGCGACTACGGCTGGAACGCGGCCGAGGGGCAGTACGAGCCGGGCTCCACGCTGACGACGGCGATGTACGAGAAGTTCAAGTCGGCCTCCCCGTACGGCGCGACGCGCGCGACGACCGAGATGCCGTCCGAGGCGCTGGACATCGGCGTCGACTTCGGGCAGTTCCCGCTCGGCGACTCCAACTACCCGATCAGCCCCAAGCTGAAGATCACCAACAACACGTCGACGGCCCTGCCCGGCGGCACGGAGTTCCAGTTCGACTACGCGACCTCGGCTCCCGGTAACGCCAAGGACCAGTCCGGCTGGGGCACCACGGTGATCCGCTCCGACCACACCGGCAGCAACGCGGGCGGGCTCAAGGGCGACTACCACCGGGTGTCGCTGAAGCTGCCGGCCTGGCAGTCGCTGGCGCCGGGCGCGTCGGTGGAGCTGGACTTCGTGTACCACCTGCCGGTGTCGACGCCGTCGAACTGGACGGTGACGTTCGGCGGGAAGACGTACGCCCTGGCCGGGGACCTGGCGCGCGGGACGACCGTGGGGGAACCGGGTGGGGGCACCCCGACGGACCCGACGACGCCGCCCGGTGGGCCCGGCGACTGCGCGGCCCCGGCCTGGGACGCCTCGGCCGCGTACGGCGGAAGCAGCGTGGTGTCCCACGAGGGCCACGTCTGGAAGGCGCAGTGGTGGACGCAGGGCGAAGAGCCCGGTACCACCGGCCAATGGGGGGTGTGGCGGGACCAGGGGGCCTGTTGACCCTCGTGGACCGGCCCGGCGGCGGTGACGACGGCCCTTGCCCGCCGCCGGGCCTCACCATGCGCGGATGCGCCCGGTGCCGGACCCGGAGAAGCTGGACTCCGTACGGGGGCGGGTCCCGGGACCGATGTCACATCCGGCGGTGGTCGATCCGTCCCGGTCGACGCGGGGCGCTCCGTCGGGGAGCGCCGGGTGTCCGAAGGGACGGAACAGCATGAGCACGATCCTGGTGACCGGCGGTACCGGAACGCTCGGCCGGCACGTCACCGAACGGCTGCGGGCGGGCGGGCACGAGGTGCGGGTGCTCAGCCGGCACGCGCAGCCGTACGCCGTCGACCTGCGCGAAGGCGGACGGGGGCTGGACGAGGCCGTCACGGGCGTGGACACCGTCGTGCACTGCGCGACATCACCGCGCGGTGGCGACGAGAAGGCCGCACGGAACCTGATCGCGGCGGCCCGGCGGGCCGGGGCGGGACACCTCGTGTACATCTCGATCGTCGGTGTCGACCGGGTGCCGTTCGGTTACTACAGGTCCAAGCTGGCCGTGGAGCGGCTGGTCGAGGAGTCGGGGCTGGGCTGGACGGTGCTGCGCGCCACCCAGTTCCACGACCTGGTGCTCACGGTCCTCCAGGGCATGGCCAGGCTGCCGGTCCTGCTGCTGCCGGCCCGGGTGAAGGACCAGCCGGTCGATGTCACGGAGGTCGCGGACCGCCTGGCCGAGCTGGCCCGGTCCGCGCCGGCGGGCCGGGTCGACGACATGGGCGGTCCGGAGGTCCGGACGTTCGACTCCCTGGCCCGCGCGTATCTGAAGGCCACGGGCCGCCGCCGCGCGGTGGTGAAGGTCCCGCTGCGCGGCGCGGCCTACGACGCCTTCCGCGACGGCGGTCACCTCGCCCCGGAGCGAGCGGTCGGCAAGGGCACGTTCGACGAGTACCTGGCGAAGCGGTTCGGAGCCGGCGTCACACACCGGTGACGGGCGTCGGCCCCGGCCGGGACCGGTGGCGCCTCACAGCCGAGCCGGGCGGGGTCCGGTGCGTGCGGCCGCGAGGCGGAGGAGGGAGTCGACGCGGAGCGTCGAGGACCGACGACGACGCCGCAGAAGTGCGTGCCGGACCCCGCGACCCCGGCAAGATCCAAACGACATCTCCTAGCGCCCGGGCGCGCCGAACAGTTCGTCCTGGGCCTGGTCGCGGGCCGTCAGGAGCGCTCCGCGGAGCACCGCGCCGCCGCCCAGGGTGCTGGGCCGTACGTCGGCGGGCAGGGGCGACATGGCGGCCAGGCGGTCCCGCACCCGCGCGGCGAGCGCCTCGCCGCCGGCCTGCCCGATCTCGCCGCCCAGGACCACGTGGCCGGGGTCGAGCAGCGCGACCACCGAGGCGGCGCCCACCGCGATCCGGTCGGCCAGGGCGTCGAGGAAGCGTGCCTCCGGGGAGGCGGGGCCGGCCGACGCGACGGCCGTCCGCACCGCGCCCGCCGCCGGCGGCTCGATCCCCGGCTCCGCCACGACGCCGTACTCCTCCGCCAGCCGGGCGACCGCCGTCGCCCCCACCAGGGAGTGGAAGCCGCCCGCGCAGTCGGTGGCCGACGGCAGGCCGCTCGTGCCCGGGACCGGGAGGAAGCCGATCTCACCCGTGCCGCCGGAGGCGCCCCTGCGCAGGGTGCCGTCGAGGATCACGGCGGCGCCGGTGCCGTGGCCCAGCCACAGCAGGACGAAGGTGTCCCGGTCGCGGGCCGCTCCGTCGCGCTGCTCGGCCAGGGCGGCGAGGTTGGTCTCGTTCTCCACGCTGACCCGGGTCTCGGGGAGCCGTTCCTGGAGTGCGGCGACCAGGCGCCGGTGCCACTCGGGCAGGCCCGTGGAGTCGCGCAGTTCGCCGCTGGCCGGGTCGATCAGTCCGGGTGCCCCGATCCCGACGGTGTGCAGCCGGTCGGCGCCCGCCTCCTTCACCGTCCGCTCGACCAGCGTGACCGCCTGTTCGACCGCCGGTCCGGTCCCCGCCTCCCCGGTGATGGGCAGGGCGGCCTCGGCCAGTACACCGCCGACGAGGTCCGACACGACCAGGGTGACGCCCTCGGTGCGGACGTCCAGCGCGGCCAGGTGCGCCCGGCCCGCGACGATGCCGTACAGCTTGGCGTTGGGGCCGCGCCGCTGCTCCCCCGTCTCTCCGGCCACCGCGATGAGTCCGGCGGCGGTGAGCCGCTCGACGAGGTCGGCGACGGTCGGCCGGGAGAGCCCGGTCAGCTGCTTCAACTGCCCCGCGGTGAGCGGACCTCCCTGCTGGAGCAGGCGCAGGGCGAGCCGGTCGTTGATGGCTCTGGCGGTGCTCGGGGATGCGGCCATGCCGGG
Organism: Streptomyces sp. NPDC020731; assembly: GCF_044334705.1. Taxonomy (NCBI): domain Bacteria; kingdom Bacillati; phylum Actinomycetota; class Actinomycetes; order Kitasatosporales; family Streptomycetaceae; genus Streptomyces; species Streptomyces sp. NPDC020731. The sequence continues at coordinate 153,972 of NZ_JBIRTN010000014.1, read as the reverse complement.
ATCCTTCCAGATCGGCGGGGCAGGTCGGCGCACGCTCCGCCTCCGGATACCCCTTATCTTTCAGGCAGGGTTCCTGATAGTTTACGGCGGCGCGTGCGGGAACCGACGACCGGGAGGGGCGGGACGATGAGCGCAGTGGTCCATCGACAGCGCGAGGTGAGGCGGGCGCGGTACGCCGTGGCCGCCGTGTTCGCCGTGCACGGCGCCGTCACCGGCTCGTTCGCCACCCGCGTCCCCTGGATCCAGGACCACGCCGGGGTGAGCGCCGGGCAGTTGGGCCTTGCACTCGCCTTCCCCGCGCTCGGCGCGTCCGTCGCGATGCCGCTCGCGGGCAGCATCAGCCACCGCTTCGGCGCCCGCACGGCGCTGCGCGGTCTGATCGCGCTGTGGACGCTCGCGCTGATCCTGCCGTCGGTCGCCCCGAACCTGCCGGCCCTCTGTCTGGCCCTGTTCGTCTACGGCGCCACGGCCGGCATGTCCGACGTGGCGATGAACGCGCTGGGCGTGGAGGTGGAGAACCGCCTCGACAAGTCGATCATGTCCGGGCTGCACGGCATGTGGAGCGCCGGCGCCCTGGTCGGCTCTGCGGCCGGCACGCTCGCCGCCCACCTCGGCTCGGACGCCCGGCTGCACCACGCGCTCGCGGCCGCCGTCTTGACGGTGGCGGGCGTGACCGCCTGTGCCTGGGTGCTCGACCTGCAGCCCGCCGAGGACGAGAAGCCGCCGCCGCGGTTCGCGCTGCCGCCCCGCTCCGCCCTGCTCATCGGCGCGATCGGTTTCTGCGCGGTGTTCGCGGAGGGCGCGAGCCTGGACTGGTCGGCGGTCTATCTGCGCGACCAGCTGGAGACCTCGGCCGGTCTCGCGGCGGCCTGCACCACCGGTTTCACACTCACCATGGCGATCGCCCGGATCGCCGGGGACCACGTGGTGGACCGCTACGGCGCCGTGCGCACGGTCCGCGCGAGCGGTGTCGTCGCCGTCCTGGGCGGACTGCTGATCGTGTTCGCCGAGCACCCCGCGGCGGCGATGGGCGGGTTCGCGCTGATGGGGCTCGGCATCGCGGTGGTCGTGCCGCTGTGCTTCGCCGCCGCCGGCCGCAGCGGCTCCAACCCGAGCCTGGCCATCGCGGGCGTCGCGACCATCACCTACACCTCGGGGCTGATCGCCCCGAGCGCCATCGGCCTGCTGGCCCAGGCGACCAGCCTGATGGTGTCGTTCGTCCTGGTGACGGTGCTGTCGTGCGGCGTAGCGGGGTTCGCGAGCGTGCTGCGCGCCGGAGACCGCAGGAAGGTCACGCGTCCGGAAGCAGCAGTTCCCGAGCCCCGTCCCTGAACGTCTCGCTCCAGGGCGCCGGGCGCAGGGTCGTGGCGTCCAGCCGCACCAGCACCCGGCTGCCCCGCGCGTAGGTCACCGCCCCGTCCTCCGAGCAGAAGCGGAAGCCGTACGTGAGTCCGGTCGTGCCGAGCCGCTCCAGCCACAGGTGGACCGCGTACGTACCGGCGCGGGTCACCGGGGCCTCGTAGCCGATACGCAGTTCCCGGACCGCGTTGCAGGCGTCGCCGGCCGCCACCCAGTCGCCGTCGAAGCGGACGCCCTTCTCCTGCCACAGCTCGGTCCACGCCCGCTCGACCAGCAGCGGATAGCGGGCGTTGTGCAGCAGCCCCAGCGCGTCGAGGTCGTCGAAGTGAACGGCCACGGGGATCAGCCGGCCGTGGAGCAGTGCGGGGGCGAGCGGGGCTTCGGCGGTCACGGGCGGGACTCCTGGGACGTACGGGATGAGTGCCGCTCTCCATCGAGCAGCGGCGCACCCTCATCCTAAGCAGACGCTCAGCCGGGTCGGCCACACCCGCCCACCTGTACGAAGCACTGCTGCTCAGCCCTCACAATGGTCCGGACACGCTGCACATACGACGAAAGCGACGGCCCATGGATCTCGGCGTCCGCTGGACACTGCACGGCGACGGACGCACCCCGGCCCCCGGCGCGGTGGTCCGCCCCGACGAACGGCTCTCCTGGCCCCGCACCGCGGGCCTGGGTGCCCAGCACGTCGTGGCGATGTTCGGGGCGTCCTTCGTCGCCCCGGTACTCATGGGCCTGGACCCCAACCTGGCGATCATGATGTCGGGTGTCGCGACCGTCGTCTTCCTGCTGGCCACCCGCGGCCGGGTGCCGAGTTACCTCGGCTGCTCGCTCTCCTTCGTCGGCGTCGCCGCGGTCATCCGGGCCCAGGGCGGGTCCAGCGCCACCGTCACCGGCGCGGTGTTCGTGGTGGGGGCCGCGCTGTTCCTGGTGGGTCTCGCGGTACGGCGGTTCGGCGCGCGGATCATCCACGCCGCGATGCCACCGATCGTGACCGGCGCGGTGGTGATGCTGATCGGCTTCAACCTGGCGCCGGTGACCGCCTCCACCTACTGGCCGCAGGACCAGTACACCGCCCTGTTCGTGATGCTGTTCACGGGTCTGGCCGTGGTCTGTCTGCGCGGCTTCTGGTCCCGGATCGCGATCTTCCTCGGGCTGCTCTTCGGATACGTCCTGTCCTGGGCGCTCGACCGGATCTTCGGGCAGATCCACTCGGCGGACGCGAGCGGCAAGGTCACCGACCACTGGCGCCTGGACCTGTCCGGTGTCGGCCAGGCCGACTGGATCGGCCTGCCGGCGCTGCACGGCCCGTCCTTCGAGTGGTCGGCGATCCTGGTCGCCCTGCCGGTGGTCATCGCGCTGATCGCCGAGAACGCGGGGCACGTCAAGGCGGTCGGCGAGATGACCGGCGACAACCTCGACGACAAGCTCGGCACGGCCATCTCCGCCGACGGTGTCGGCTCCATGCTGTCCACCGCGGTCGGCGGCCCGCCCAACACCACCTACTCCGAGAACATCGGCGTGATGGCCGCGACCCGCGTCTACTCCACGGCCGCGTACTGGGCCGCCGCCGGTTTCGCCCTGCTGTTCGGTCTCTGCCCGAAGTTCGGCGCGGTCGTGGCGGCCGTCCCGGGCGGGGTGCTCGGCGGGATCACCGTCATCCTGTACGGCATGATCGGCCTGCTCGGCGCGCAGATCTGGATCAACGCCAAGGTGGATCTGCGCAATCCGCTGAACCTCGTACCGGCCGCGGCGGGCATCATCATCGGCGTCGGCAACGTCTCGATCGAGTTCACCGACACCTTCTCGCTCAGCGGTATCGCGCTCGGCACACTGGTCGTCATCACCGGCTACCACGCGCTGCGCGCCTTCGCGCCCGCCCACCTCAAGACGCAGGAGCCACTGCTCGACGAGGGCACGTCCTCCTACGACACCGACGGCACCGAGGGGGATCAGCGCGCCAGGTCGTAGGCGTACGACGGGGTGAAGGTGCCCGGCGCCCCCTTGCAGCCGTCGGACTCCCCCGGCAGCTTCACCCACAGGTAGGCGTCGATGCCGACCTCCCCGGTGCTCAGCGTCGGGGTCCGGCCGAGTTTGCGGCCCGCGGGGTCGCACCATTCGCCGTCCGACGGGGCGCCGTTGCCGTTGCGGCTGGTGTCGATCACCGCGCCGAGGCTCGACGGGCCACCGAGGGCGTCGAGCACGGCACGGTCGTAGGCGACCTCGTCGGCGGTGCCGTGGAAGTTGGAGACGTTGCTGAAGATGCCGTCGGAGGAGGCGGCCGAGGCGGCCCCGGCCTGCCGCAACAGGGCGGCCTGCCGGTCCGGGGCGTGCCAGCCGGAGTGCCCGGCGTCGAAGTAGACCCGCACCCGGGGACCGGCGCCCTTCAGCACCCGGCCGGCGCGGGCCAGCGAGGCGAAGCGGTCGGCGCGCTGCCCGGCGGAGAGGCACTCGGACTGGGCGATCGCGTCGGGCTCCAGGATCACGATGGCCTCGCCGCCGCCCAGTCCGGCGGCGAACCGGTCGATCCAGGCGTCATAGGCGGCCAGATCGGGCGCCCCGCCCTGGGAGTGCCCGCCGCAGTCGCGGTCGGGGACCGCGTACGGCACCAGGACGGGCACCCGGCCCTGCGCCGCGCCGCCCGACACCACGGCGCGCACCCGGGAGGTGATCGAGTCCGGGGAGTAATCCGCGAACCACACGGCCGCCGGCCGGCCGGCTATCCGGGACTCTATGACCGCGCGGCGCGGGTCGTCGGGGTTGGCCCGCACCCAGTCCAGGACCCGGGAGTCGGGGTGGCGGTAGAGGCGGGCGGACACGGGGGCGGTCCGCCGCTTCTTCCCGGCCTCGGACGCGGACGGCGTCGGGCCCGCCTTCTTCCCCGGACCGGCCGTGGGCGACGGTGACCTCGTCGCCGACGGCGAGGGCGACGGCACGAGGGGCAGCGGTTCCAGGCGCGGCGAGGAGGTCGCCTCGGGGCGCGCCTCGTCCGCGCCGCGTCCGTCGCCGACCGCCGACATCAGCCCCGTGGCGGTGCCGACCGCGACCACCACGGAGGCCGCCACGACCATCGTGCCGCGCCGGGCGGCACGTCGGCGCTCGGCCTTTCGCGCGGACAGGCGCTGGGCACGCGAGCCTGGCACAGTACTGCTCCCCCTCCCCCGCGACGGGCGCGTTCCCCCGTTCCGGGGAAGCGTCGGGCCCGCCGCCACTGACGCCACCCTAAAGGTGCGACTCTGCGCTCATGGCGCAATGCGAACAAGTCCTCACCACCGTGGACGGGGTCGTCTCCCGTATGCGCGCCCTCGACGCGGCCCTGCCCGCGCGGGACGGGGTCGCGGTGTTCAACCGTGTCTACCTCACCGTCACGGAGGCCGTGGACCGGCGGATCGACGCGGGCCGGTTCCCGGACGCGCGGGCCGCGATCGCGCTGGACGTGCGGTTCGCGGAGCGCTATCTGGCGGCGGTGGACGCGGTGTCCCAGGAACGGCGGCCACCGGCCTGCTGGCGTCCGCTGTTCCAGTTCCGCCGGCACCCCGGCGTACGTCCGCTGCAGTTCGCGCTCGCGGGCATCAACGCGCACATCGGTCACGATCTCGCGCTCGCCGTCGTGGACACCTGTCGTACGCTCGCCTGCGAACCCGTCGATCTGGAGGACGAGTTCGACCAGGTGGGCGATCTCCTCCTCTCGCTGGAGGACCGGATCCGCGAGGAGCTAACACCGGGCCCCGAACTGCTGCGGATCGCCGACCCGCTGACCCATCTGCTGGGTGCGTGGAGTCTGGAACGCGCCCGGGACGCGGCCTGGACGGCGGCCCGCGCCCTGTGGGCACTGCGCGGACTGCCGGACGTCGCCGGGGAGTTCACCGAACGCCTGGACACGGCGGTGGGGTTCGCCGGCCGCATGCTGCTCACCCCGCTGCCGGACTGACCCGGAGCGGACGGCACGGCCCGTGGCGGGCCGTGCCCGGCGGGGTCAGTCCTCGGGGAGTTCGACCGGGGCGATCTCGTCGTAGAGGTCGCCGGGACCCGGGTTGGTCGGGTCGGTCTCGCCGCCGAAGTGGTGCATGACGCCCCAGACCGCGTTCAGCGCGGTCTGGACGGCGCCCTCCGCCCAGCCGGCGGTCCAGGAGATGTCGTCACCGGCGAGGAAGATGCCCCGCTTGTCCTCGGGCAGCGACTCCTGCATGAAGTGGGTGAACAGACGCCGCTGGTAGCGGTAGTGGCCGGGCAGGTTGGCCTTGAAGGCGCCCATGAAGTAGGGCTCGTTCTCCCAGGAGACGGTCACCGGGTTGCCGATGACGTGCTTCCGGATGTCGACCTTGGGGTAGATCTCGCCGAGCGACTTCAGCATGACCTCCATCCGCTCGTTCGCGGACAGCGGCAGCCACTTCAGGCTGTCGTCGCACCAGGTGTAGGAGAGGCAGATGACGGCGGGCTTGTCGGGACCGTCGTCGAGCAGGTACGTGCCCCGCGTCATCCGGTCGGTGAGCGTCATCGACATGACGTCCCGGCCCGTCTCCTCGTCCTTGTCCAGCCAGAACGGCCGGTCCACGGGCACGAAGAGCTTGGAGCTCTCCATGTAGTGGGTGCGTTCGATGGCGGTCCAGTGGTCGATCGGGAAGAGCGAGTCGTCGCAGGCGATCTTGGACAGCAGCATCCAGGACTGGGCGGTGAAGACGGCCGCCCGGTAGGTACGGATGTCCCCGTCGGCGTCCGTCACCGTGATCCGGTTGCCCGCGGTGCGGTTGAGCCGGGTGACCGCCGGGCGGGGCTCGCCGTCCCTGTGCAGGGACTTCAGCGAGGTGCCGTACGGCCAGTGGACGATCTTCTCCGGCTCGCGCTCCCACAGGCGCAGGGGCAGCTGCTGGGAGCCTCCGACGATGCCGCGGTGGTGGTCGTCGGCCTCGGTGTAGACGACGCGGAGGATCTCCAGGATGGAGTTGGGGAAGTCGGTGTCCCAGCCGCCGGTGCCGAAGCCGACCTGGCCGAAGATCTCACGGTGGCGGAAGGACCTGAAGGCCTCGGAGTCGCAGAGGAAGCCGTAGAAGGTCTGGTTGTCGAGCTTCTCGACCAGCTTCGCCCAGATCTCGCGGATGCGCGGAACGTCGCGCTCGCGCAGGGCGCGGTTCATGCCGGAGAAGTCGGCGCCCTCTTCGAGGCACTTGGCCCAGGCGTCGGCCACGTCCCGGTAGACCTGGGGCAGGTCGTCGAGGGTCTCGGCGTAGTGCGACTCGCCCTTGAGGTCGACGACGGTGGACGGCGTCGCCTCGGCGAGGGGGTTGGGGAAGGGACGGGTCCGCAGTCCGACCAGGTCGATGTAGTGCTGGAGCGCCGTGGAGGACGGCGGGAAGCGCATCGCGCCCATCTCGGCGGTCAGTGAGGGGTCGCACCCGTCGAAGCCGACGGTCCGCAGCCGGCCGCCGATCCTGTCGGCCTCGTAGACGACCGGCTTGAGGCCCATCTTCATCAGCTCGTACGCGGCCACGATGCCGGACATGCCGCCGCCGACGACCGCGACCTCGGTGCCGTGCTCGGTCGCCGGTATCTGCCCGAGGCCCGCCGGGTGGGCGAGGAAGTCGTCGTACGCGTACGGGAAGTCCGGGCCGAACATGGTGATCGGCGGCTGCTGCTCGTCGGCGTGCTCGATCGCGTTGGGCACGGTGGACGTCATGGGGTACGGACTCCTTGCACAGGTGAAGCGGGGGGGGTGTGGGGATGTTCAGACGAGGGAGCCGTAGAGGCCGGGACGGCGGTCGGTCAGATACGGGTTCGCCTCGCGGGAGGCGGCGAGGAACACCGGGTCGGCGTCGGCGAGGACCAGTTCCTCCCGGCGGCCGGCGCGGGCGCGGGCCACTCCGTCGGGTCCGGCGAGCGTGGACAGCCCGACGAACTCGAACTCGCCCTCGTGGCCGACCCGGTTGACGTACGCCACGTACATCTGGTTCTCGAAGGCCCGCACCGGCACCATGTGCTCGGCGACGAACTGGAACGGGTGCAGCTGCGCGGTCGGCACGAGCAGGAGGTCGGTGCCGGCGAGGGCGTGGGCGCGCACGTTCTCCGGGAACTCGACGTCGTAGCAGATCATCAGGCCGACGGTGAGGCCGTTCAGCTCGGCCTGGACGACGGGCTGCCCGCCCGGTGCGAAGTGGTCGCGTTCGAAGCAGCCGTAGAGGTGGGTCTTGCGGTAGTTCGCGAGGCGGGTGGCGTCGGCGGAGATCAACTGCACGGAGTTGAAGACGCGCTCGCCGTCCCGCTCGGGGTAGCCGTAGGCGATCGCGAGACCGTGTCGGGCGGCGCTCTCCGCGATCGCGTCGGCCGCGTCGCCGTCGGCGGGCTCGGCGAGCCGGCCGACGTCGTCGCCGATCGCGTACCCGGTGAGGAACAGCTCCGAGGTGACGAGCAGCCCGGCGCCCGCAGCGGCGGCACGGCCGGCCGCCTCGTCGAGGACCTTGAGGTTCTCGACGACGGATCCGGGCCGTCCGGAGCTCTGGAGCAGGGCGGTGCGCATGCGTGTTCCTCGTCGGTGTGCGGGGGTTCGGGGGGCCAGAAAGACGGTACGGTCGGCCGGCTCGGGGGACAAGACGGAGCCGTTGCGCGTCGGTGAGTGGTTTGTTGCGTCCGGGCCGGTGGTGGCGGCGATTCGTTGCGCGGTCCGCGCCCCGCGCAACGCGTGACGTGCGGCGGCCCGGCCGGCTCCGTCAGGCCCTCACGATCGTGCCCTGGCAGCCCCGGCGAGCAGCAGCACCGCCGTCGCCAGGTACGGCACCGCGAACACCGCGAAAGCGGTGCTGTGCGCGCCGCCCGAGGCGATCAGCGCGTAGCCGCCGTAGACCGCGACCGTCGCCAGTTCCGTGCCCAGGCCCGCGACCGAGGTCAGGGTGGCCCGCCCGGTGCCCTCGATGCGCCGCTGGAGCCGGGCGTCGGCCAGCACGGTCGCCGCCTGGAAGCCGCCGAAGGCGAGGGCGACGAAACCCAGCCCCCATGGGGTGCCGTCGGCCGCGCCGACGGCCAGGGCGAGACCGGCACCGGCGAGCAGAACGGCGAGCCCGGCCGTGCCGAACCGCTCGCCCTCGCCGGCCAGCAGGCTTCCCGCGGTGGCACCGGCCCAGATCAGCAGGAGCAGGTGGGGGACCGTCCCGTCCGCGACACCGGTCCCCCGCACCAGCAGCGGCGTGTACTCGTCGAGGGCGCCCCAGACGGCGCTCACGGCCGGAACCAGCAGCAGCGCCCCGCGGACCGACCGGTCGGCGCGGGCCTCGGCGAGTCCGGCGCGCAGAGTCGCCGTCCAGCTCTCCTGCCCGGCGGCAGGGGAACGGTGCTCGGGGAACCGGAGTGCCGTGGCGGCCGCCAGCAGACACACCAGCACGCTGGCGGCGCCGACGGCGAGGTGGCCGCCCCGGGCGAACACGGGGCCGGCGAGCCCCATCGCCGCCATCACCGCGACCAGCCCGGCCGCGCGGGCCCGGCCCATGGTCCGGGCGTACCGGTCGGCCGCGTCCAGCCGTTCCAGTTCGTCGTGGACCAGGGCCTCGAGCGCACCGGAACCGAGCGCTCCGCCCGCGCCCCACAGCACGAAGCCGAGGGCGAAGGCGCCGTACGACGGGAGAAGCACCCACAGGGCGAAGCCGGCGGCGGTGAGCAGCGGGCCGAGCCACAGCAGCAGCCGGCGGGACACCGCGTCGGCCCAGACCCCGGACGGAACCTCCAGCAGCACACCGGTGACGGACCAGAGGGCGAACAGGGAGGAGATCTGCCCGACGGACAGACCGGTGTCGCTGAACAGCAGCGCGTACACCGGGTACAGCAGGACGAAGTCTTCGAGGAACGAGTAGCCGTACAGCGTGGTCGTCAGCCGTCGCACACGGACGTCGGAGGCACGCGTGGGCGTGAGAGTCATGAGGCCTTCCCGAAGGAGCGGTTCGGACACCGGACGTGGAGGACGTACGGCGCCCGGGGCGGGCCTCGGGAGGCGCTGCTGCTGGTGGATCAATGTCGCCAGGTCATGACGTTCATGCTAGTCCGGCCGTGACGGGTCCCGCCCGGCATTTCCCGGGGCTGCCGCCGCTCACCGCTCCCGGGCGGGGAGCCGGGGCGGCAGCACGACGTCGCCGCTGCGCTCGAGGCGTTGCCAGGGCAGCCGGTACCCGTTGACGGCGGTGAGGCAGGCGTGGACCAGCACCAGGTACATCAGCTGGCGGTAGACGATCTGCTGCAGTGGGAGCGCCCACAGCGGCCGCGGGCTTTCACCGTCGAGGCGGAAGGCGTAGGCCGCGCAGACGGTCTGCACGGCCAGCACACCGGTCCACGCCAGCATCGTGAGGAGCGGGTCCCCGAAGACCAGGCCGTAGACGGTCAGCAGGTCGATCAGCGGGGCGAGGAGCGGGGTGAGGATCTGGAAGACGGCCAGCAGCGGCAGGCCGAGGCGGCCGAAGCGGCCCGCGTGGCCGCGCTCGACCAGCGCGTGCCGGTGCTTCCACGCGGCCTGCATGGTGCCGTAGCTCCAGCGGTAGCGCTGGCGCCACAGTTGCCGCAGCGAGGTCGGCACCTCGGTCCAGGCGAGCGCGTCCTCGGCGTAACGGATCTCCCACCCGGCCCGGTGCAGGGCCATGGTGATGTCGGTGTCCTCGGCGAGGGTGTCGCCGCTCATCATCCCGGCCTCCCGCAGGGCCGTGACACGGAAGGCCCCGACGGCACCGGGGATGGTCGGCAGGCAGCGCAGCAGGTCGTACATGCGGCGGTCCAGATTGAAGCCCATCACGTACTCGATGTGCTGCCAACGGCCCAGCAGGCCGCGGCGGTTGCCCACCTTGGCGTTGCCGGCGGTGGCGCCGACGGCCGGGTCGGCGAACGGCTGGACGAGGCGGCGGACGGTCGAGGGGGCGAAGACCGTGTCGGCGTCGAGCATGACAACGAGGTCGTGGGAGGCCAGCCGGACGCCGGTGTCGAGGGCGGAGGCCTTGCCGCCGTTCGGCCTGCGGACGACGGTGACCTCCGGGAGGGCGAGTGACTCCGCGATGTCGGCGGTGCCGTCGTCGGAGCCGTCGTCCACGACGATGATCTCGACGGGGTGATCGCCGGCCGCGAGCGAGCGGAGCGTCTTGGCGATGCACAGCTTCTCGTTGTGCGCGGGTACGACGACGCTGACGGGCCGGGTGACGGGCGGGCCGGGGCGGTCGTGCGGACGCCGGCGGGCGTGGCGGCGGGCGAGGACCAGCAGCAGCGCGCACCGGCCGAGGACGAGGGAGCCGACGACCAGCAGCAGCACACCGATGACCGACATCGTCGTCCCCGACACGGTCACGGCGGCCACGAACACCCGCCCCCTCCACAGGGCCTCGGTGTCGACGGGGCTGGTGAGGCTGTCGGTGCCGAGGACATCGGCGAGGGTGGTGAAGCGGTAGCCCTGGGCCTGGAGCCGGGGGATCAGGATGTCGAGGGCCGCGACGGTCTGGGACCGGTCCCCTCCCGCGTCGTGCATGAGGACGACCGTTCCCCGGCCCGGCTCGCTCGGTGTGGCCGCGTCGGCGATGGCCCGGGCGCCCGGCCGCTGCCAGTCCCTGGTGTCCTGGTCGATGAAGGCCAGGACGTAGCCCTTGTCGCCCAGGTGCCGGGCGACGGACCAGTCCGCCCGGTCCAGGGCGGTGGTCGTCGAGGAGTAGGGCATCCGCAGGAGCGAGCTGTTGACGCCCGCGGCCCCGGCGAGGGCGAGCTGCGTCAGAGCCAGCTCACGGTCGACGTCGCTCGCGGACCGGTGGGAAAGGTCGGGGTGGGAGAAGGTGTGCACGCCGATCTCGTGGCCGGAGCGGATGACGTCTCGCAGGATCTCGGGGTGACGCACCGCCTGCTGGCCGGTGACGAAGAAGGTGCCGGGCGTGCCGTGGCGGTCGAGGACGGCCTGGATGCGGGGCGTCCACACGGGGTCCGGGCCGTCGTCGAAGGTGAGGACCACCGTCCGGTCGGGCGCCCGGTAGGTGCTCAGGCCGTCGCGGGTGGTGTCGACGACCGGGCCGCCGCCGGTGACCTCCCGGGGCACCCCGGTGGCCGGCCGGCCGGTACGCCCTTCCTGGTCCCCCGAGAAGGTCCGGGTCGTGTACCCCTCGGCCAGCAGCACCGAGACGACGAAGGCCAGCACGACGAGCGGGACGACGATGCGGAAGCGGTGCCGGCGCGGCGGGAACGTCCGGTTCCGCCGCGGACCGGGTGCCGTCGGTGGGGGGCGGACCGGCCGGTGGGGGCGGCGGTGCATCAGGGAGCCCCGGCCGCGGGTGCGCCGCCGGGCGGGGAGCCGCCCGGGGCGTCCGGGGGACCGGGCGGTGCCTGGGGCGGCTCGGACGGGCCGGAGGGTGGGGTGGGCTGGGGCGTTCCCGGCGGGGGCTCCGGGGCGGGCGGCTCGTCCGTCCCCGCGGGCGGGTCGTCCGGGGGCGGCGGGGCGGGTTCGCTTCCGGTGCCCGGACCGGGTGCGGACGGGTCGTCGGGGGCGGGGGTGTCGGGCTCCTCCGGCGACGGCGCGGCGCCCGTCGCGGGGGACTCCGGTTCGGCCGGAACCGGGGGCACCGGAGCACCGGGGACAAGCGGGGCCGCGGGGGTGAGGAGCGGGCCGCCGGGCGACGTGAGCAGCGGAACCAGCAGGGAACCGGGACCGACCGCCGGGCCGGCGTCGGCGAAACCGCTCCGTCCCGGGTCGAGCACGCCGCTGGGCGGCTGGGGTCCGTCGTCCTGGCCCTGCCGTTCCGGCGCGGACGGCGCCGTCGACTCTCCGGGCAGGGGCGGGAGCAGGGAGCCCGGCGCGAAGGGCGTCGCCCCCAGGAGGCTCAGTCCCAGCACCGCCAGGTACGCGGCCGCCGCTCCGGCCACGCCGTATCCGGTACGCCGGAGGACCCGCGCCCGCCTGCCGGTGGAGTCGACGAACACCGGGAGATCCGGATCAGCCGACGAACCGATACCCGTATGTCCGGAATCATCCTGACTCCGCATGAAGCCAGCGTACGCCGGTACGAGGGCCCCGCTAGGTGGGCGATCCCGACGAGAACCGCCGCAGCAGCGGGGACAGCACCAGCACGGACTTGGTCCGCTCGACGAACGGCTCGCCCGCGATGCGTTCCAGGACCCGTTCGAAGTGGCGCATGTCGGAGGCGAAGACCTGGGCGACCGCGTCGGCGTCGCCGGTGACGGTGGAGGCGGCCACGACCTCCTGGTAGCGCTCCAGGCCCCGCTGGATGGTCTCCGGGGAGGTGTTGCTGCGGCAGTAGATCTCGACGAACCCCTCCGTCTCCCAGCCGAGGGCGGCCGGGTCCACCCGTACGGTGAATCCGGTGATGGCCCCGGTGGCGCGCAGCCGGTCCACGCGCCGTTTCACGGCGGGCGCGGACAGGCCGACGAGCTGGCCGATGTCCGCGTAGGAGCGGCGGGCGTCCTCGGCGAGGGCGTGCACGATGCGTTCGTCGAGATCGTTCAGCACAGCGGGTGGTTCACTTCGCTTCTGACGGGGCCGGTGCGGCGAGCCGGGAGCGGCGGTGGCCGTACAGGAAGTAGAACACGAGCCCGACGGCCATCCAGACACCGAAGACCGCCCAGGTGACGGTGGACAGGCTGCCCATCATCCAGACGCAGAACGCGAAGCCGAGGGCGGGCAGGACCGGCGACAGCGGCACACGGAAGGTGCGGGGCATGTCGGGGCGGGTCCTGCGGAGCACCACGACGGCCACGTTGACCAGCGCGAAGGCGAACAGGGTGCCGATGCTGGTGGCGTCGGCGAGCTGGCCGAGCGGGACGGCGGCGGCCAGCACACCGCAGAACAGGGACACGATCACGGTGTTGGTGCGGGGCGTGCCGGTCCTCGGGTGGACCTTGGCGAACGCCTTGGGCACGAGTCCGTCGCGGGACATGGCGAACAGGATGCGGGTCTGGCCGTAGAGCACGGTCAGGACGACGCTGGCGATGGCGATGACGGCGCAGAAGGCCAGCAGGGTGCCCCAGAAGCTCTGGCCGGTTACCTCGCGCATGATCTGGGCGAGCGCGGCCTCGGAGTCGGTGAAGTGCCGCCAGGGCTTCGCGCCGACGGCGACGGCGGCGACGAGGACGTACAGCGCGGTGACGATGATCAGGGACAGCATGATGGCGCGCGGCAGGTCGCGCCGGGCGTTCTTCGCCTCCTCACCGGCGGTGGAGGCGGCGTCGAAGCCGATGTACGAGAAGAACAGCGTCGCCCCGGCGGCACTGACGCCGGCCATGCCGAGCGGCATGAAGTTCTCGTAGTTGCCGGAGCGGAAGCCCTGGACGCCGATGGCGCAGAACAGCACCAGCGCGGCGATCTTCACGACGACCATGATCGTGTTGGCGCGGGCGGACTCGCGGGCGCCGCCCATCAGGAACGCCATGGCGAGCAGGACGACGATCAGCGCGGGCAGGTTGAAGACGCCGCCGTCGCCGGGCGGGGCGGACAGCGCGGCCGGGAGGGTGACGCCGATGGTGCCGTCGAGCAGCTCGTTGAGGTATTCGCCCCAGCCGACGGCGACGGCGGCGACCGACACGCCGTACTCCAGCACCAGGCACCAGCCGCAGATCCAGGCGATCAGCTCACCCATCGTTGCGTACGCATACGAGTAGGAGGAGCCGGAGACCGGGATGGTGCCCGCCAGCTCGGCGTAGGAGAGGGCGGAGAAGAGGGCCGTAAGACCGGCTATGACGAAGGACAGCGTGACGGCCGGACCGGCCTTGGGGACGGCCTCGCCGAGGACGACGAAGATGCCGGTGCCGAGGGTGGCACCGATGCTGATCATGGTCAGCTGCCACAGCCCGAGGGACCGCCGCAGGGAGCCACCCTCACCCTGGCCACCCTCCGCGACCAGGTGTTCCACGGGCTTGCGACGCATCAGACGCGCGCCGAGGCCCGGGGGCGGCGGGGCGGCGGTACTGCCGTTGTGCGGGGGTGCGCCTTGGTCGAGCACGCGCTGACTCCTTCGTCGCTGCCGGTCTCGCGCGGCAGGGACCGACGGCGCCCCGCGACAGCCGGGACCCGTCGAGCGGGGCCCGCCGCACCACGTACAGCGCGTAACCCTACGAGGTTCTTCGTTGCTCCTGAAATGCAGCAACCTTGCGCATCCCCGCAAGATCATTGCGTTACCGGCGGGGACGCGGGTGTTCGTTGCGCGGGGGCTTTCGACCGTTGCGCACCGCCCCCGTCGACCCCGGTGCGGGGTCGACGGGGGCCGGGCGGGGGCGGGGGGCCGTCAGCTCCAGCTGGCGTGCAGCGGCTTGCCCTCGGCGTAGCCGGCCGCGCTCTGGACGCCGACGACGGCCTTCTCGGTGAACTCCTCGAGCGATCCGGCCCCGGCGTAGGTGCAGGAGGAGCGGACGCCCGCGATGATCGAGTCGATCAGGTCCTCGACGCCGGGGCGGGCCGGGTCGAGGAACATGCGGGAGGTGGAGATGCCCTCCTCGAACAGCGCCTTGCGGGCGCGGTCGTACGCCGACTCCTCCGAGGTGCGGTTGCGCACGGCACGCGCGGAGGCCATGCCGAAGGACTCCTTGTAGGGGCGGCCGTTCGCGTCGTGCTGGAGGTCGCCCGGGGACTCGTAGGTCCCGGCGAACCAGGAGCCGACCATCACGTTGGACGCTCCGGCCGCGAGCGCCATCGCCACGTCGCGCGGGTGGCGGACACCGCCGTCGGCCCACACGTGCTTGCCGTACTTCCTCGCCTCGGCGGCGCACTCCAGGACGGCGGAGAACTGCGGCCGGCCGACGCCGGTCATCATGCGGGTGGTGCACATGGCGCCGGGACCCACGCCGACCTTGACGATGTCGGCGCCGGCCTCGATCAGGTCGCGGACGCCCGCGGCGGCGACGACGTTGCCGGCGACGATCGGCACCCGCGGGTCGAGGTCGCGGACCAGTTTCAGCGCGCTGATCATCGACTCCTGGTGCCCGTGCGCGGTGTCGATGACGAGCGTGTCGACGCCTGCGTCCAGCAGCTGCTGGGCCTTGCCCGCCACGTCGCCGTTGATGCCGACGGCGGCGGCTGTGCGGAGCCTGCCCCGCTCGTCGGTGGCCGGGGTGTACAGGGTGGCGCGCAGGGCGCCCTTGCGGGTCAGGATGCCCGCCAGACGGCCGTCCCCGTCCACGGCGGGCGCGTAGCGGCGGTTGGCGGCGTCGAGGATGTTGAAGGCCTCGCGCGGGTCCATGTCCGCGTCGATGAGGATCAGGTCCTTGGACATGACCTCCTCGAGCTGGGTGAAGCGGTCCACTCCGGACAGGTCGGTGTCGGTGACCACGCCGACCGGCCGGTGTCCGTCGTCGACGACGACGCCCGCGTTGTGCGCGCGCTTGGGCAGCAGGGCGAGCGCGTCGGCGACGGTCTGGTGCGGGGCCAGCACGATCGGGGTGTCCAGGACGTGGTGGCGGCTCTTCACCCAGGAGACGACCTCGGTGACGACCTCGATCGGGATGTCCTGCGGGATGACGACGAGTCCCCCGCGACGGGCCACGGTCTCGGCCATGCGGCGGCCGGCGATGGCGGTCATGTTGGCGACGACGAGCGGGATGGTGGTGCCCGTGCCGTCCGGGGAGCTGAGGTCCACGCCCTGACGCGAGCCGACCGCGGAGCGGCTCGGCACCATGAAGACGTCGTCGTACGTCAGGTCGTACGCGGGCTGGATGTCGTTGAGGAAACGCACGTGCTGCACATCCCAGTCGATCAGAGGTGGCCCCCGGACAGGTCAGTCAGGGGGAAGAGCACGTACTTCATTGTCCCATGCCGACCGGAACACCGGCCCAGGGCGGATCATCCAGGCTGGTCGGAGCACTGCTCGGAGGATCCTCCGAGAGCCGGGGCCACGACGGGCGACGGCGTCCGGCCGGCCGCCTCGGCGAACACGGCCCGAGCGGTCGCCCGCTCCGCGGGACGCGCCACCGCGTCCGCCCGCCGCGTACGACGACCGGCGGTCCCCGCTCCACGGCTCCGGCCCGGCCGTACGGGAAGGGGCCGCCCGCGTCGACGGGCGGCAGGAGGGGCGGGGGCGGGGCCTGTCTCAGCACCGCGCGGCCGATGCCGCCGGGCCCGCCCCCGCCTCACCCGTCGTCAGGGGCCGTCCGGGTCCGCGCGGTTGAGAGAGGACCTCGGGGCGGGGCCCGCCGTCATCAGGTAGTCCGCGGCCGACGTGTCCGTCACCAGGCTGGTGACAAGACCGGAGCGCAGTACGGCGTCGATCGCGGGCCCCTTGCGCTGCCCGCCCGCGATCGCGACGACCTCGGGGACCCGGCGCAGCTGGTCGGTCTTGACCGTGATGCACCGCTCCCCCAGGTCCCGGCCGACCCGGCGTCCCTCCGCGTCGAAGAGGTGCGCGGACATCTCCGCGGCGACACCGAGGGAGGCGTAGTGCGCCCGCTCCTCGTCACTGAGCATGTCGTGCACCGTGGAGATGCCCGGCTCCCAGGAACCGATGGAGACGCAGGCGACGGTGACCTTGTCGAAGTACTCGAAGGCCCGCGCGATCCCGGTCTGGTGGCGCAGCGCCTGAGCGGTGGCCGCGTCCGGGAGCAGCATCGGCGCGTAGATGGGATGGGCGTCGCCGCCCGACACCTGCGCGGCGCGCCGCACTGCCTCCACCGAGCCGCGCTCGGCGGTCCCGGCGTCGTACACGCCCGTGAGCTGCACGACCGTACAGGGCGGCAGCCGGTCCAGGGCCGCCGCCATGTGGATGGTGGACCGGCCCCAGGCCAGACCCAGCACATCCCCTTCGTCGACCAGCTCGCCGAGCAGGTCGGCGGCCACCTCTCCCAGGTTCTCGGGGTCGGGTGTCTCCTCGGACTCGGGCGGGGACTCGACCACGACGGCGTGCCTGAGGCCGTAGCGGGCGCGGAGCGCGTCCGAGCGCTCGGCGTCCAGCTCGGCGGGCACACGGATCTCGATCCGCACGAGATCCCGCTCGAGGGCGGTCTCCAGGACCCGGGCCACCTTGAAGCGGCTGACGCCGAACTCCTCCGCGATCTGGATCTTGGACTTGCCCTCGAGGTAGAAGCGGCGGGCCATGGCCGCCGCCTGCACCAGCTCAGCGGGTCCCATCCGCATGGCTGACCGGCCCGCCGACATACCCGACACGGCGATCTCCTCACTGCTGTTCACACTCTGGATTCGCCGTTCATCCTTGCAGATCCGGCGCGGTCGATCAGCCCTGCCGGCCGCCGTTCACGTTTCTGACTCTCAGTGGTCGCATGCCCACGATGCCTTCGCCGTCGCGGCCTCCGCCCGATTGCGCAATGCACGTACCGCTTCGGCCGGGTCCGATGCCCCGTACACGGCGGATCCCGCGACGAAGACATCGGCACCGGCGTCCGCGCACCGCTCGATGGTGGACGCCGAGACCCCGCCGTCGACCTGGAGCCAGAGCTCCAGACCGTGCTTGCTGATCAACTCGCGGGTGCGGCGAATCTTCGGAAGCATGATGTCGAGAAAGGCCTGACCCCCGAATCCCGGCTCGACCGTCATGATCAGCAGCATGTCGAGTTCGGGGAGCAGGTCTTCGTACGGCTCGACGGGGGTCGCCGGCCTGAGCGCCATGGAGGCACGGGCGCCCTTGGCGCGGATCTCCCGGGCGAGCCGCACGGGCGCGGCGGCCGCCTCGACGTGGAAGGTGACCGAACCGGCCCCCGCCTCCACGTACTGGGGCGCCCATCGATCGGGGGCCTCGATCATCAGATGACAGTCCAGCGGAGTGTCCGTCGCACGGGCGAGCGACTCTACGACCGGCACGCCGAGTGTGAGGTTCGGGACGAAATGGTTGTCCATGACGTCGACGTGGAGCCAGTCGGCACCTGCCACGGCTTTCGCCTCGTCGGCGAGGCGGGAGAAGTCGGCGGACAGGATGCTGGGGTTGATCTGCGGGGCCATGACTCAAGCGTGCCATGCCCTCCGGGAGTTGTGTGCACGGGTCTCGTGCGGGGACGGTTGTGCGTAGCCTGCGGGCCGGTTGTGGCCGGTCGAGCCCGCTCGGCGGAGCCGAGGACGTTACTGCCCCGCGCCCCTTACGGGCGTTGCCGCGGAGGTGGCCATGACGGGTGACCGTGGTGTTGCGCAGCTGGTGTGCGGGCGGCGGTCCAAGTGGCTGGTGCTGGGGCTGTGGGTGGTGGTGCTGTTCGTGGTGGCGCCGTTCGCCCAGAAGCTGGCCGACGCGCAGGACAACGACGCGGCCTCGTGGCTGCCGGGGTCCGCGGAGTCCACGCAGGTGCTGGAGATCTCCGAGGACTTCCGGCCGGAACAGATCCCCGCGATCGTGGTCTACGCGCGGGAGAGCGGGCTGACCGCCGCCGACCGGGAACGGATCGACGAGGACGTGGCGCAGCTCGAGCAGCTGAGCGACCACGGCATCAGGGGAGACGAGACCCGCGGCCCGGTCTTCGACCGGCAGACCGGCCCGCGCGCCGCGCAGATCCTCGTGCCCATCACCATGGACGCGCAGGGCTGGGAGCGGATCGGCCCCGCGGTCGACTCGATCCGGGACGACGTCGGCGAGAGCGGCGGGGGACTCGCCGTGCACATCACGGGTCCGGGCGGCACCTCGGCGGACTTCGCCGAGGCGTTCGAGGGCATCGACTCCACTCTGCTGCTGTCCGCGACGGCCGTCGTCGTCGTGATGCTGCTGATCACCTACCGCAGCCCCACCCTGCTGCTGGTGCCGCTGCTCGCGGTGATCTGCGCGCTGTTCACGGCGCAGGCCCTGATCTACTTCCTGGCCGGGTACGCGGGTCTGACGGTCAACGGGCAGAGCGCCGGCATCCTCACCGTGCTCGTCTTCGGCGCGGGCACCGACTACGCCCTGCTGCTGGTCGCCCGCTACCGGGAGGAGCTGCGCCGGCACGAGGACCGGCACGAGGCGATGGCGCTGGCCCTGCACCGCGCGGGCCCGGCGGTGCTCGCCTCCGGCGCGACCGTCGTGCTGAGCATGCTGGTGCTGCTGACCGCGGAGATGAACTCCACGCGGGGTCTCGGTCCGGTCGCCGCGATCGGTGTCGCGGTCGCCCTGCTGGCCATGCTGACGCTGTTCCCGGCGCTGCTGGTCATCTGCGGCCGGTGGATCTTCTGGCCGGTGATCCCGCACCACGGCACCCCCGACCCGGCCGAGCGGGGCGTGTGGGCGCGCACGGGCCGCGGTATCGCCCGCCGCCCGCGCATGGTCTGGGGCGTGACAGCGGCGGTGCTGGCGATCTGCTCGCTGGGGTTGCTCCAGCTCCGCGCGGAGGGCATCGGCAACGCGGACGCGTTCACCGGGAAGCCGGACTCGATCACCGGGCAGGAGGTCTCCGCGCGGTACTTCCCGGCGGGCAGCGGCGATCCGCTGGTCGTCGTCGGCAATCAGGCGCAGGCCGAAGCGGTGGGCCGCGCGGTCGCCGGTACGGAGGGGGTCGTGCCGGAGTCCCTCGGTCTGCCCCCGGGCACGAAGCCGTCGTTCGAGGGCAAGGTGCTCTTCGAGGCCACCATGACCGCTCCGTCGGACAGCGAGGCGGCCAAGCAGACCGTGGAGCGGGTGCGCGACGCGGTGCATGCGGTGCCGGACGCCGACGCCCAGGTGGGCGGCGGTACGGCGGCGCTGCTGGACATGGACGGGGCGACCACCCACGACAACGTGCTGATCATCCCGCTGGTGCTGCTCGTGGTCCTGCTGATCCTGTGCGCGCTGCTGCGCGCCCTGGTCGCCCCGCTGCTGCTGATCGCGACGGTGATCCTGTCGTTCGCGGCGGCGCTCGGCCTCAGCACCCTGGCCTTCCGGCACGTCTTCGACTACGCGGGCGAGTCGACCGACTTCCCGCTGTTCGTCTTCGTCTTCCTGGTGGCGCTGGGCATCGACTACAACATCTTCCTGACCACCCGCATCCGCGAGGAGGCCGCCCGCCAGGGCACCCGGCCGGGCGTGGTCACCGGTCTCGCGGCCACGGGAGCCGTCATCACCTCGGCGGGCCTGGTCCTCGCCGGCACCTTCGCCGCCCTCGGCACGCTGCCCATGGTCGCGTTCGCCGAGATCGGCTTCGCGGTCGCCCTGGGCGTGCTCCTGGACACCTTCGTCGTGCGCTCGGTGCTGGTCACCTCCCTGTTCCTGGACGTGGGCCCGGAGGTGTGGTGGCCGCACCGGTCGGCCCGCGAGGACGGCGGCGAGGTGAGGGAGCCCGAGGAGAGCGTCAGCCGGTCCGGCGGATGAGGGCCAGGTACATTGCGTCGGTGCCGTGCAGATGCGGCCACAGCTGTACGTCGGGGCCCTCGCCCAGATCCGGTACGCCGGGCAGCAGCGGCCGGGCGTCGATCAGATCGGTGTCGGGGAACTGCTTGAGGAGGTCACTGACCACGGCCCGGGTCTCCGCGAGGTGCGGCGAGCAGGTGGCGTAGCCGACGACACCGCCGACCCGTACGGACTCCAGGGCGGTGCGCAGCAGCCCGCGCTGGAGGGGGGCGAAGCCGTCCAGGTCCTCCGGGCGGCGCCGCCAGCGTGCCTCGGGGCGGCGGCGCAGGGCCCCGAGCCCGGTGCACGGCACATCGACCAGCACCCGGTCGAAGCTTCCGGGACGCCACGGCGGGCGCGTCCCGTCGGCGGTGACGACCTGGTACGGCCCCGGGTTCCCGGCGAGCGCCTTCGCCACCAGTCCGGCCCGGTGCGGCTGCTTCTCGGAGGCGAGCAGCACGGCGCCCCGCTCGGCGGCGAGCGCGCCGAGCAGCGCGGCCTTCCCGCCCGGTCCGGCGCACCCGTCCAGCCACATCCGGTCGGGGCCCTCGACGGGCGCGGCGGCGAGCGCGAGCGCGACCAGCTGGCTGCCCTCGTCCTGCACACCGGCCCGGCCCTGGGCGACCGCCGTGATGGCGCCCGGCTCCCCGCCCTCGGCGAGCCGCACCGCGTACGGCGACCAGCGGCCGGTGACGGCGGCCTCCTCGTCGAGCAGTTCGGTGGTGGTCGCCCGCCCGGGACGGGCGACCAGGGTCACCTCGGGCCGCTCGTTGTCGGCCCGCAGCAGCTCCTCGATGCCGGCGCGTCCGCCGCCGAGGGAGTCCCACAGCGCGGAGACGACCCAGCGGGGGTGGGAGTGCACGACGGCGAGGTGGTCCTCGGGGTCCTCGTCGTAGGGCGGCGCGACCCGCTCCAGCCAGCCGTCGAGATCGTCCTGCGCGATCTTGCGCAGCACGGCGTTGACGAACTTGGCGCGGCCGTCGCCGAGCACCACCCGCGCCAGTTCGACCGTGGCGGACACGGCGGCGTGCGTGGGGATGCGCGTCCCCAGCAGCTGGTGCGCGCCGAGGTTCAGCACGTCCAGCACCGGCGGGTCCACCTCGCGCAGCGGCCGGTCGACACAGGCGGCGACGACCGCGTCGTACGTCCCCTGGCGGCGCAGCGTGCCGTACACCAGCTCGGTGGCCAGCGCCGCGTCGCGGGCGTCGAAGTCGCCGCCCTCGCGCGCCTTGCGCAGCAGCGGGGGCAGGACGAGGTTGGCGTACGCGTCCCGCTCGTCGACGGCCCGCAGGGCCTCGAAGGCGAGGATGCGGACGGGGTCCTTCTTGGGCCGGCGGTAGGGCTTGGCGGGCCTGCGGGGCTGGTCGCTCACGAAAAAGGTGCTCCGGATGTGGGGTGAAGTGCGCGGTCCAGCCTACGTCGTGCGGGTTCCGGAGGCGTCAGGCGCCGACGCTCTCCCCGGCGGCGATCCGCACCCCGCGCGCCCAGTCCGCCGCCCGCATCGGCTTCTTGCCCTGGGCCTGCACCCACAGCAGCTCCACGGCGTACGAACCGGTGCCCACGTACACGTTGTTCTTGCCGACGGACAGCTGCCCGGGCGCGAGGTCGGTCAGCTCCGGTACGGGGGCGGCCTGCACGATCTTCAGCCGCTCGCCCCGGAAGGTGGTCCAGGCGCCGGGCGCGGGGGTGCAGCCGCGCACCACGCGGTCGACGCGCAGGGCCGGGGTGCCCCAGTCGACGTGGGCGTCCTCGACGGTGACCTTGGGAGCGAGGCTGATGCCGTCGGCGGGCTGCGGCACGGCCTTCAGGGTGCCGTCCTCGACGCCGTCCATGGTGGCGGCGAGCAGCCCGGCGCCGGCGAAGGCGAGCCGGGTGAGCAGGTCGCCGCTGGTGTCGGTGGGGCGGATCTCCTCGGTGACGGTGCCGTAGACCGGCCCGGAGTCGAGGCCCTCCTCGATGAGGAAGGTGGCGGCGCCGGTGATCTCGTCGCCGGCCATGATGGCGTGCTGCACGGGTGCGGCGCCGCGCCAGGCGGGCAGCAGCGAGAAGTGCAGGTTGACCCAGCCCCGGGCGGGGATGTCGAGGGCGGCCTTGGGGAGGAGGGCTCCGTAGGCGACGACGGGGCAGCAGTCCGGCGCGATCGCCTTGAGCCGCTCCAGGAACTCGGGATCCCTGGGCCTGCCCGGCTTCAGCACCTCGATCCCGGCCTCCTCCGCCCGCTCGGCGACGGGGGAGGCGACGAGCCTGCGCCCCCGCCCGGCGGGTGCGTCGGGTCGCGTGACGACGGCGGCCACCTCGTGCCGCCCGGAGGCGAGAAGAGCGTCCAGTGCGGGAACGGCGACCTCGGGGGTACCGGCGAAGACGAGCCTCATGGGGTGCTGGGGGCCTCTCGGGCGGGGACGGACACGGGCGGCGCACCAGTCTATGGGGTCTCCACGGGACCACCCGTGCGGGGAGAGCCGCCGGCGGCGAGGCGGCCCCACGGCGGACGTCCACCCCCGACCCACTGGAAACGGGCGGTGCGCGAGTGGGAGACGTGCCGAGGCCGAAGGCCGGGGCGCACCCCCACGGGGGCGTACGCATATGCCGCCACGCCCCCACCCCGTGACCCGCGGAGCGCTCCCGCGTTGGTCAAGAAAGAGTTGACCACGGGCCCCGACACGGGCTCAATTCCTTTCACGCCGGTTCGAGAGGCTTGTTCATGGCCGACCATGCAACCCACGACGCCCAGGCTCGGGCCAGCCTGCACCTGCTGGTGCGGGACATCGAGCGGGTCCGTCGGCAGGTGGACGCGCTGCGCACGCTCACCGCCCAGCTGGGCAACGTCTACCGCCCGCGACGCCCCGGCCCCTCCACCGGCTTCGTCGTCTACGGACGCGCCCCCGCCCCCACGGTCCGTCTCGCCCAGGAGCTGCGGGACAGTGTCGAGACCCTGGTCACGGCGGCCGTGGACTTCGACCGTTCCCTGGGCTTCTCGTGGGACGCCGTGGGCTCGGCGCTCGGGGTCACCAAGCAGGCGGTCCACCGCCGCTACGGCGCCCGCCGTGCCGCCGCCCAGGCGTCGACGGCCGCCGAGGCCGCCGCGGAGACGTCGGACACGCGCACGGTGAACGCGGTCGCCGGCGTCACCACGGTGCCGACGGTCCCCGCGGCCCACTCCATGCCGACCCAGCCCACGGCCGGCAGTCCGTCCCTCCGCGACGACCCACGCCCGCCGGCCTTACCCGCCCCCCGCAACGGCTGAGCCCCGCTCGCCGCGCCACACCGCGCCCTCCCGGACGCACCGCCCCCGGGAGGGCGCGGCACATCCCGGCGGGTTCAGCCGATGTCCGGGGGGTCGACGCGGACCCATACGGGGGTGCTCCCGCCCCGGGCCATGCGTGTCGCCTGGGCGGACTTCAGCGCGGCGGTCAGTGCGGCGCCGTTGCCGGGAGGTACCCGGACCAGTGCCCGGTCCCAGTGTTCGCCGGGGGGCGGTGCGCCCGGTCGGCGCGGGCGGCCCGCCGGGGTGACCGGCAGGGGCACCGGGCCCAGGATCTCCGCCCGCGCGGGCAGCTCCACCGCGCGGAGGAACTCGGCCACCGCCTCACCCGGTCCCGACACCGCCGCCATCCGGGACACCGGCGGGAACCCCAGTTCGCCCCGCTCGGCCAGTTCTCGTACGGCGTGCCCGACCGGGTCCCACCGGACCAGCGCCTGCACGGGCCGCAGGGTCGGCTCGGCGACCACGACCACCGTGCCGCCCGCCGACTGCGGTCGGACCAACGCCGCCGCGCCGATCCAGCGGCGCAACGCCTCCTCCCCGGCCCGCAGATCGGGCCGGCTCAGCATGGCCCACCCGTCCAGCAGCAGTGCCGCCGCGTATCCGCCCTCGGCCACCGGCTCCGCGCCGGGTGTGCTCACCACCAGCGCGGGTGTCCCCGGCACCGTGTCCAGCACATGCTCGCGCCCCGAGGTCCGCACCGGGACCGCGGGGAAGGCGCGGCCCAGTTCCTCGGCGGTCCGCCGCGCCCCGACCACCTGGGCCCGCAACCGGAACCCGCCGCACTCGGGGCAGTGCCAGCCGCTCTCCTCGCGCCCGCACCATTCACACCGCAGATCGTCGGACCCCTGCGCCTGCAGCGGCCCGGAGCAGTGCCGGCACCGCGCGGGGGCCCGGCAGCCGGCGCACGCCATCCGCGGCACATATCCACGGCGGGGCACCTGCACGAGCACCGGCCCGTGCCGCAGCCCCTCCCTGGCGGCCTGCCAGGCGAGGCTCGGCAACCGCGCCGCGCGGGCGGCCTCGTCACGCGCGAGGTCCTGGTCCCCCACCGTCCGCACCAGCGGCGCGGCGGCCCGCACCCGCTCCCTCCCGGCGACCAGCGGTCGGGCCCAGCCGGTCTCCACCAGCTGGGCGGCCTCCACGGTGCAGTGCCGGCTGCCCAGCAGGAAGCCGCACCTGTCCTGTGCCGCCCGCAGCAGCAGCACCTCACGGGCATGCGGCTGCGGGGCGTGCTGCTCACTGTGGCTGTCGTCGCCGTCGTCCCAGACGGCGACCAGTCCGAGATCCCGCACCGGCGCGAACATCGCCGCCCGGGTCCCGACGACGGCCCGTACGGAGCCCCGCCGCACGGCGAGCCACCGCGCGTACCGCTTCTCCGGCCCGGCGTCGGCGGTGAGGACCGCGTGCCGCCCCTCCCCCAGCAGCTCGGTGAGCGCCGCGTCGACGCGGGCCACGGCCCTTCCGTCCGGCAGGACGACCAGCGCGCCGCGCCCGGAGGCCAGGGTCGCGGCGACGGCCCGGGCCAGTTCCTCGCTCCACCGCGGCCCCGGCAGCGCGTTCCACACGGCCCGTGGGGCGCCTCCCGAGGCCAGTGACTCCAGGAAGGCGGGCCCCTGCTCGTACCGCTCCCAGGAGCCGGGTGCGGGCGCCGGAGGCGGCGGCAGCGGGTCGGGCGAGGGCCGTTGCTCCGCGCGGGCGTTGCGTGGCGGCACGGCGAGCTGGAGGACGTCGGCGAGGCTGCCCGCGTACCGGTCGGCGACCGCGCGGGCGAGGGACAGCAGTTCCTCGCCGAGCACCGGTTCGGGCGAGACGACCTGCGCCAGCGCCGCCAGGGGCCCCGAGTAGTCGGACTCGGCGAGCCGCTCGACGAGGAACCCGTCGATCAGTCCGCCGCCCTCGCGCCGCCCCTCCCGCACCCGGTGCCGTCCGGCCCCGAACCGCACCCGCACCCGCACCCCCGGCTGCGCGTCGGCGTCCAGCTCCTCGGGCACGGCGTAGTCGAAGTAGCGGTCGAGATGGAGCACGCCCTTGTCGACGAGGACCCGGGCGACGGGCAGTTCCCCGGCGAGCGCGGCGCCCCGCCAGGTGCGAGGTTTGGCCCGGGGTGCCCTGGCCTTGCGCACGCTCTCCCGGATGAGCGCGAGCTGCTCGGGCGGCGCGCCCTCCGCACCGCCGTCCTGCTGTCCGTTCTCGCTGCTCACGCCTGCATTCTTACCAAACGCCACTGACAGCGGCGCCGGGCCCGAGATCGGTCTCGGGTACGGACGGACGCCCGAAGGCGCTTCTGCCTTGGGCCACTCGGCCATACCGGTCCAGGGCCGGCAGCAGGATTCGAACCTGCGGGGGGATCACCCGGAAGTATCCGTGCCCTTCGCACCGGGCCGTGACGCCGCTGTACCGCGAGCGTAGAACTCACTCGTGCGGCGTGCACGGGCATTTACGGTGCCTCGTACGCGCCGAGGCCCGGCGGCCCCTCGAAAAGGGGCCGCCGGGCCTCGTGGAGACGCGGGGTGGGACCTACAGTCCCGCCGCCTTGCGCAGGGCGTCCACGCGGTCGGTGCGCTCCCAGGTGAAGTCGGGCAGCTCACGGCCGAAGTGGCCGTAGGCGGCGGTCTGGGCGTAGATCGGGCGCAGCAGGTCGAGGTCGCGGATGATCGCGGCCGGGCGGAGGTCGAAGACCTCGTCGATGGCCTTCTCGATCTTCTCGGTGTCGATCGTGGCGGTGCCGAAGGTCTCGACGAACAGACCGACCGGCTCGGCCTTGCCGATGGCGTAGGCCACCTGGACCTCGCAGCGGGAGGCGAGGCCGGCCGCGACGACGTTCTTGGCGACCCAGCGCATCGCGTACGCCGCCGAGCGGTCCACCTTGGACGGGTCCTTGCCGGAGAAGGCGCCGCCGCCGTGGCGGGCCATGCCGCCGTAGGTGTCGATGATGATCTTGCGGCCGGTGAGGCCGGCGTCGCCCATCGGGCCGCCGATCTCGAAGCGGCCGGTCGGGTTCACCAGCAGCCGGTACTTCTCGGTGTCGAGCTTGATGCCCTCGTCCAGGAGCGCCTTCAGCTCCGGCTCCACGACGAACTCGCGGATGTCGGGGGCGAGCAGCGACTCCAGGTCGATGTCGGAAGCGTGCTGCGAGGAGACGACCACGGTGTCCAGACGGACCGCCTTGTCGCCGTCGTACTCGATGGTGACCTGGGTCTTGCCGTCGGGGCGCAGGTAGGGGATGGTCCCGTTCTTGCGCACGTCGGACAGGCGCTTGGACAGACGGTGCGCGAGGAAGACCGGCAGCGGCATCAGCGTCGGCGTCTCGTCCGTCGCGTAGCCGAACATCAGGCCCTGGTCGCCGGCGCCCTGCCGGTCCAGCTCGTCGTCGTCGCCCTCCACACGGGCCTCGTACGCCGCGTCGACACCCTGCGCGATGTCCGGGGACTGCGCGCCGATCGACACCGAGACGCCGCAGGAGGCGCCGTCGAAGCCCTTCTTGGAGGAGTCGTAGCCGATCTCCAGGATCTTGTTGCGCACCAGCGTCGCGATGTCCGCGTACGTCTTGGTGGTGACCTCGCCGGCCACGTGCACCAGGCCGGTGGTGATCAGGGTCTCGACGGCGACCCGGGAGGTCGGGTCCTCGCGGAGGAGCGCGTCGAGAATGGTGTCGCTGATCTGGTCAGCGATCTTGTCGGGGTGACCCTCGGTCACGGACTCCGAGGTGAACAGACGACGGGACACAACGCTCCCTGGGGTTGCAGCGGCTGCTGGCTGATCATTGGCGGACGGCGGGGGCTGCACCCGTACGCCGTCCGTGGAACAGTTTATCGGTCGCGCTTCGCCACGGGTCCCCCTGTCTCGCCTCGCGAGAGCGCTGTGACCTGCGGCACGGGCATTCTGCCCATGCCGAGCGGCGTTGGCCAGAGGCGCCACGCCCCGACGGACGAGGTTTCGGGGATCCGGGCGACGAATGAATCACTCATCCCAGGCGTTCGGCCACCAGGTCCCACACGGTTTCGGCCAGGGCTTCCTTCGGGCCGTGCGCGACGGGGGTCTCGCTGCCGTCGGCGCCCAGCACCACGGCCTCGTTCTCCTCGGAGCCGAAGGTCTTGTGCTCCCCCACCTCGTTCACCACCAGCAGATCGCAGCCCTTGCGCTTCAGTTTGGCGCGGCCGTTGGCGAGCACGTCGTCGGTCTCGGCGGCGAAGCCGACGATCACCTGTCCGGCGCGCGCCCGGGCACCGGAGATCTCGGCGAGGATGTCCGGATTCCGCACCAGGGTGACGGGCTCGGGCTCCCGGTCGTCCTTCTTCTTGATCTTGCCGGTGGCGTAGGCGGCCGGCCGGAAGTCGGCGACGGCCGCGGCCATGACCACGGCGTCCGCGTCCGCGGCGGCGCCGAGGACGGCCTCACGCAGCTCCACGGCGGTCCCGACCCGGACGAGATCCACGCCCGCCGGGTCGGGCAGGGCGGTGTCGGCCGCGATCAGCGTGACCCGGGCGCCGCGGGCGGCGGCGGTGCGGGCGAGGGCGTAGCCCTGCTTGCCGGAGGAGCGGTTGCCGAGGAAGCGGACGGGGTCGAGGGGCTCGCGGGTGCCTCCGGCACTGACGACGACGTGCCGGCCCTCGAGGTCGGGCTCGGTGACACCGCGGGCCAGCACCCGGCGGCAGAGTTCGAAGATCTCACCCGGGTCGGGCAGCCGGCCCTTGCCGGTGTCGACGCCGGTGAGACGGCCGACGGCCGGTTCGATCACGACGGCGCCGCGGCGGCGCAGAGTGGCCACGTTCTCCCGGGTGGCCGGGTGCTCCCACATCTCGGTGTGCATGGCGGGGGCGAAGACCACCGGGCAGCGGGCGGTGAGCAGCGTGTTGGTGAGCAGGTCGTCGGCCAGGCCGTGGGCCGCCCTGGCCAGCGTGTCGGCGGTGGCGGGGGCGACGACCACCAGGTCGGCGTGCTGTCCGATGCGGACGTGCGGCACCTCGTGGACGTCGTCCCAGACCTCGGTGGAGACCGGGTTGCCGGAGAGCGCGGACCACGTGGCGGCGCCGACGAAGTGCAGCGCGGAGGCGGTGGGGACGACCCGGACGTCGTGTCCCGACTCCGTCAGCCGCCTGAGCAGCTCGCAGGCCTTGTACGCGGCGATGCCGCCGCTGACCCCCAGAACGACCTTCGGCTTGTCCACCGTCTCTCCCCGGACCTCGGAAATGTGCGACCACCCCCATGAGACACCACAGGCCCGGCAGACGTGCTGCCGGGCCTGTGGAAAAGTCAGCTGCAAACAGCCGATACGACTTACCGACCGATTACTGACCGGGGCCTTCGACGGCCTCGGAGGTCAGCAGTCCCGCGTTGATCTCGCGCAGGGCGATCGAGAGCGGCTTCTCGTGGACGTGGGTGTCGACGAGGGGACCGACGTACTCGAGCAGACCCTCGCCGAGCTGCGAGTAGTACGCGTTGATCTGGCGGGCCCGCTTGGCCGCGTAGATCACGAGGCTGTACTTCGAGTCCGTGGCCTCGAGGAGCTCGTCGATCGGCGGGTTGATGATGCCCTCGGGCGCGGAGATGGAAGAGGACACGCTCTACCTTCCGATGGATGGGAAAGATTCAGTCGGCGCGACCGGTGAACGACTGCTCACGATCACACGACGTTCGTCAAGGCTAGCAGCTCGCGGGCCACGTCCTCGACGGAGGTGTTGACCAGGGTGGTGTCGAACTCCGGCTCGGCGGCCAGTTCGGCCTTCGCGGCCTCCAGCCGGCGCTCGATGACCTCGGGCGACTCGGTGCCCCGGCCCGTGAGCCTGCGCACGAGCTCCTCCCAGGAGGGAGGAGCCAGGAACACCAGCTGGGCCTCGGCCATGGACTCGCGGACCTGCCGCGCGCCCTGGAGGTCGATCTCCAGCAGCACGGGCACACCCGCCTCCAGGTGCTCCAGCACCGCCGCACGGGGGGTGCCGTAGCGGTTGCCGGCGAACTCGGCCCACTCCAGCAGCTCGCCGTTGGCGATCAGCTTGTCCATCTCCTCGTCGGTGACGAAGAAGTAGTGGACTCCGTGCTGCTCCCCGGGGCGGGGCGTGCGGGTCGTCGCCGACACCGAGAGCCAGACCCCGGGGTGTTCCTTGCGCATATGGGCGACGACCGTGCTCTTGCCGACCCCGGAGGGGCCGGAGAGCACGGTCAGCCGCGGACGTTCAGTCATGCAGCGATTATTCCAGCAATCACGGGATGTCCGGGACGCCGGTCCCGGACTGCCCCGTACTCAGGAGCCGGTGCTGCCGAACTCGCGCTCCAGGGAGGCGATCTGGTTGGAACCGAGACCGCGTACACGGCGGCTCTCGGAGATACCCAGTCGCTCCATGATCTGCTTGGCGCGGACCTTGCCCACGCCCGGCAGGGACTCCAGCAGGGCGGAGACCTTCATCTTGCCGATGACGTCGTTCTCCTGGCCCTGCTTGATGACCTCGTGAAGGGAGGCGCCGGAGTGCTTGAGTCGATTCTTGACCTCGGCCCGCTCCCGGCGAGCCGCGGCGGCCTTTTCGAGCGCGGCTGCGCGCTGTTCAGGGGTAAGGGGCGGAAGAGCCACGCCTACGTCACCTCGGATGTCGAACTGTCGGATACGGACCGGTGAGGAACTTGGTCGCCCCACACCAGGGGAGCCACGGGCAACACCTTCGCCCGTTCACTCTCCGTCGGAGACTAGCGGCCAACTCCGCCGGAGTCAGCGAGAACTGCGGAAAAGTCCTGGTCAGCCTCCACCAGGACGGACATTTAAGACATAATCCCCTGGATT
Source organism: Streptomyces sp. NPDC020731 (assembly GCF_044334705.1). Taxonomy (NCBI): domain Bacteria; kingdom Bacillati; phylum Actinomycetota; class Actinomycetes; order Kitasatosporales; family Streptomycetaceae; genus Streptomyces; species Streptomyces sp. NPDC020731. Next base: position 123,368 of record NZ_JBIRTN010000014.1, on the reverse strand, counting down.
TGAGAATGTATCCAGGGTCCGGCGACCACGGATTCCCTCGTCGGAGGGGTTCAGGCCGCCGACACGGCGGCCCTGATCTCCTCCGCGAACCGCTCCGCGGCGTCACGCAGAGCGACCGCGTGGGGACCGTGGCGCAACACTCCCCGGCTGACGTTCGGCACCACATTGCGCACCGCGCCGCCGAAGACCGCCGGAAGATCGGCCGCCGCGGCGCCCTGCGCACCGATACCGGGCGCGAGGATCGGCCCTCCCATGTCCAGGTCGTACGAGGAGAGGTCGCCGAGCGTCGCGCCGACCACCGCGCCGAAGGACCCGAGCGGCTCCTCGCCGGCGTTCTCGACGGCCAGGTGCCCGAGCATGGTCGCCCCGACGGTGCGCCCGTCGGCGCGGATCGCGTGCTGGACCTCGCCGCCCTCCGGGTTGGACGTCAGCGCCAGCACGAACAGCCCGGTGCCGGTCTCCCGGGCCAGCGCGACGGCCGGGCTGAGCGAGCCGTAGCCGAGGTACGGCGAGACGGTGAGCGCGTCGGAGAACAGGGGCGCGTCCTTGTGCAGGAAGGACTCGGCGTAGGCGGCCATGGTGGAGCCGATGTCACCGCGCTTGGCGTCCATGACGACCAGCGCCCCGGCCTCCCGCGCCTCGCGCACCGTCGTCTCCAGGACGGCGACCCCGCGCGAGCCGAAGCGCTCGAAGAAGGCGCTCTGCGGCTTGAGCACGGCGATCCGGTCGGCCACCGCCTCGACGACCGTGCGGCTGAACCGCTCCAGGCCCGTGACGTCGTCGTTCAGGCCCCACTCGGTGAGCAGGGAGGCGTGCGGGTCGATGCCCACGCAGAGCGGGCCCCGCTCGTCCATCGCGCGGCGCAGCCGCGCGCCGAAGGGTTCCGGACCGGTCATACCGTTGTCCTCACGTCGGCGCCCACCGCGTCGGCGAGCGTGGCATACGGGCTGGTGCGCAGCCGCGCGGTGAGCCCCTTGTGCATGGCTCGGCCCCAGAAGGGGCCTTCGTAGATGAAGGCGCTGTACCCCTGGACCAGCGTGGCACCGGCCAGGATGCGCTGCCAGGCGTCCTCGGCGTTCTCGATGCCGCCGACGCCGACCAGGGTGATCCGGTCGCCCACGCGCGCGTAGAGGCGGCGCAGCACCTCGAGGGAGCGTGCCTTGAGGGGTGCGCCGGAGAGGCCGCCGGTCTCCTGGACGAGGGCGGGTGAGGACGTCAGGCCGAGTCCCTCGCGCGCGATGGTGGTGTTGGTGGCGATGATCCCGTCCAGGCCGAGTTCCACGGCGAGGTCGGCGACCGCGTCGACGTCCTCGTCGGCGAGGTCGGGGGCGATCTTCACCAGCAGCGGCACCCGGTGGGCCGGGACGGTCCGGTCGGCGGCCTCGCGGACGGCGGCGAGCAGCGGGCGCAGGTGGTCCACGGCCTGGAGGTCGCGCAGTCCGGGCGTGTTCGGGGAGGAGACGTTGACGACCAGGTAGTCGGCGTACGGCGCCAGCCGCTCGGCGGACTTCACGTAGTCGGCGACGGCCTCGTCCTCCGGTACGGCCTTGGTCTTGCCGATGTTGACGCCGACCACGGTCCTGAAGACGGGCGAGCGGGAGGCCAGGCGCGCGGCGACGGTGAGCGAGCCCTCGTTGTTGAAGCCCATGCGGTTGATCAGCGCCCGGTCCGCGACGAGACGGAACAGCCGCTTCCTGGGGTTGCCGGGCTGCGGCTCCCCGGTCACCGTGCCGATCTCGACGTGGTCGAAGCCGAGCATCGCCATGCCGTCGATGCCGACGGCGTTCTTGTCGAAGCCGGCGGCGAGGCCGAAGGGGCTGTGCAGGCGCAGCCCGAGCGCCTCGGTGCGCAGCTCCTTGTGACGGGGGGCCAGCACGGCGGCGACGAAGGTGCGCAGACCGGGAACGCGCGCGACAAGACGGATCCAGCGGAAGGCCAGATGGTGGGCCTGCTCGGGGTCCATCCGCCGGAAGAGCAGAGTGAAGAGAATCTTGTACATGGTGTCCTCATGAAGAGGGGGACACCGTTTCCGGTGTCCCCCTGGGGGTTGCTAGTCGCGGGCCGCGGTCAGATGTTCCGCGTGTTCCTGCAGTGAGCGGACGCCCACGTCGCCGCGGTTCAGTGCGTCGATGCCCTGGACGGCGGCGGCGAGCGCCTGGACCGTCGTCAGGCACGGCACGGACCGTGCCACGGCCGCCGTCCGGATGTCGTAGCCGTCGAGGCGGCCGCCTGTGCCGTACGGGGTGTTGACGATGAGGTCGACCTCGCCGTCGTGGATGAGCTGGACGATGGTCTTCTCGCCGTTCGGACCGGTGCCCTCGGACTGCTTGCGCACCACGGTGGCGTTGATGCCGTTGCGCTTGAGGACCTCGGCGGTGCCGGAGGTGGCGAGCAGTTCGAAGCCGTGCGCCATCAGCTCCCGCGCGGGGAAGATCATCGAGCGCTTGTCGCGGTTGGCGACCGAGATGAACGCGCGCCCCTTGGTCGGCAGCGGGCCGTACGCGCCCGCCTGCGACTTGGCGTACGCCGTGCCGAAGACGGAGTCGATGCCCATGACCTCGCCGGTGGAGCGCATCTCCGGGCCGAGGACCGTGTCGACACCGCGGCCGTGGATGTCCCGGAAGCGGGACCACGGCATCACGGCCTCCTTGACGGAGATCGGCGCGTCCAGCGGCAGCTCGCCGCCGTCGCCGTTCGCCGGGAGCAGTCCCTCGGCGCGCAGCTCCGCGACGGTGGCGCCCAGCGAGATCCGCGCGGCGGCCTTCGCCAGCGGCACCGCGGTCGCCTTCGAGGTGAAGGGGACGGTGCGCGAGGCGCGCGGGTTGGCCTCCAGGACGTAGAGGATGTCCCCGGCCAGCGCGAACTGGATGTTGATCAGACCGCGCACGCCGACACCGCGCGCGATGGCCTCCGTGGAGGCGCGCAGCCGCTTGATGTCGAAGCCGCCCAGCGTGATCGGGGGCAGGGCGCACGCCGAGTCGCCGGAGTGGATGCCGGCCTCCTCGATGTGCTCCATGACGCCGCCGAGGTAGAGCTCCTCACCGTCGTACAGCGCGTCCACGTCGATCTCTATGGCGTCGTCGAGGAAACGGTCGACGAGCACCGGCCGGGAGGGGCTGATCTCGGTCGACTCGACGATGTAGGACTCCAGCCGGGTCTCGTCGTAGACGATCTCCATGCCGCGTCCGCCGAGCACGTAGGACGGGCGGACGAGGACCGGGTAGCCGATCTCGTCGGCGATGGCCTTGGCCTCGGCGAAGGTGGTGGCGGTGCCGTGCTTGGGGGCCGGCAGCCCGGCCTCCGCCAGGACCCGGCCGAAGGCGCCGCGGTCCTCGGCGGCGTGGATGGCCTCCGGGGAGGTGCCGACGATCGGCACGCCGTTGTCCTTCAGCGCCTGCGACAGACCGAGCGGGGTCTGCCCGCCGAGCTGGACGATCACGCCCGCGACCGGCCCGGCCTGCTGCTCGGCGTGGACGACCTCCAGGACGTCCTCCAGGGTGAGCGGCTCGAAGTAGAGCCGGTCGGAGGTGTCGTAGTCGGTGGAGACGGTCTCCGGGTTGCAGTTGACCATCACGGTCTCGTAGCCGGCGTCGCTGAGCGCGAAGGAGGCGTGGACGCAGGAGTAGTCGAACTCGATGCCCTGGCCGATGCGGTTCGGCCCGGAGCCCAGGATGATCACCGCGGGCTTCTCGCGCGGCGCGACCTCGGTCTCCTCGTCGTAGGAGGAGTAGAAGTACGGCGTCCTGGCGGCGAACTCGGCGGCGCAGGTGTCGACCGTCTTGTAGACCGGGCGGATGCCGAGCGCGTGGCGGACCTCGCGGACGACGTCCTCGCGCAGGCCGCGGATCTCGGCGATCTGCTGGTCGGAGAAGCCGTGCCGCTTGGCCTCGGCGAGCAGGTCGGCGGTCAGCTCCCGGGCCTCGGCGAGCTCGTCGGCGGTCTCCTTGATGAGGAAGAGCTGGTCGACGAACCAGGGGTCGATCTTCGTGTACTCGAAGACCTCCTCGGGGGTGGCGCCCGCGCGGACGGCCTGCATGACCGTGTTGATCCGGCCGTCGGTGGGGCGGACCGCCTCGCGCAGCAGCTCCTCCTTGTCACCGGGCTCGCCGACGAAGGTGAACTGGCTGCCCTTCTTCTCCAGCGAGCGCAGCGCCTTCTGGAAGGCCTCGGTGAAGTTGCGGCCGATGGCCATGGCCTCGCCGACCGACTTCATGGTGGTCGTGAGGGTGGAGTCGGCGCTCGGGAACTTCTCGAAGGCGAACCGCGGTGCCTTGACGACCACGTAGTCGAGCGTCGGCTCGAAGGAGGCCGGGGTCTCCTGCGTGATGTCGTTCGGGATCTCGTCGAGGGTGTAGCCGACGGCGAGCTTGGCGGCGATCTTGGCGATGGGGAAGCCGGTCGCCTTGGAGGCGAGCGCCGAGGACCGCGACACGCGCGGGTTCATCTCGATGACGATGACCCGGCCGTCCTCGGGGTCGACCGCGAACTGGATGTTGCAGCCGCCGGTGTCGACGCCGACCTCGCGGATGATCGCGATGCCGACGTCGCGCAGCACCTGGTACTCGCGGTCGGTCAGCGTCATCGCGGGCGCGACGGTGATCGAGTCGCCGGTGTGCACGCCCATGGGGTCGAAGTTCTCGATGGAGCAGACGACCACGACGTTGTCGTTCTTGTCGCGCATCAGCTCCAGCTCGTACTCCTTCCAGCCGAGGATGGACTCCTCCAGGAGCACCTCGGTGGTCGGCGAGAGGGTGAGGCCCTGTCCGGCGATGCGGCGCAGCTCCTCCTCGTCGTGGGCGAAGCCGGAGCCGGCGCCGCCCATGGTGAAGGAGGGGCGGACGACGACCGGGTAGCCGCCGAGCGCCTCGACGCCCTTGAGGACGTCGTCCATGGAGTGGCAGATGTAGGACCGGGCGGACTCACCGTGGCCGGTCTTCTTGCGGACCTCCTCGACGACCTCCTTGAACAGGTCGCGGTCCTCGCCCTTGTTGATGGCCTCGACATTGGCGCCGATCAGCTCGACGCCGTACTTCTCCAGGACGCCGTTGCCGTGCAGCGAGATCGCGGTGTTCAGGGCCGTCTGGCCGCCCAGGGTGGGCAGCAGGGCGTCGGGCCGCTCCTTGGCGATGATCTTCTCGACGAACTCGGGGGTGATCGGCTCGACGTAGGTGGCGTCGGCGATCTCCGGGTCGGTCATGATCGTCGCCGGGTTGGAGTTCACCAGGACGACGCGCAGGCCCTCGGCCTTGAGGACGCGGCACGCCTGGGTGCCGGAGTAGTCGAACTCGGCGGCCTGGCCGATGACGATCGGGCCGGAGCCGATGACCAGGACGGACTGGATATCGGTGCGCTTAGGCACGCTGGCCCTCCATCGGGACTGTGCTCATCAAAGACGTGAAGCGGTCGAACAGGTAGGCGGCGTCGTGCGGGCCCGCTGCCGCTTCGGGGTGGTACTGGACGCTGAAGGCCGGGCGGTCGAGCAGCTGGAGGCCCTCCACCACGTTGTCGTTCAGGCAGACGTGGGACACCTCGGCGCGGCCGAACGGGGTGTCGGAGACCTTGTCCAGCGGGGCGTCGACGGCGAAGCCGTGGTTGTGCGCGGTGACCTCGACCTTGCCGGTCGTACGGTCCTGCACCGGCTGGTTGATGCCGCGGTGGCCGTACTTCAGCTTGAAGGTGCCGAAGCCGAGGGCGCGGCCCAGGATCTGGTTGCCGAAGCAGATGCCGAACAGCGGGGTGCCGCGCTCCAGGACTCCCCGCATCACGGAGACGGGGTGGTCGGCGGTGGCGGGGTCACCGGGGCCGTTGGAGAAGAACACGCCGTCCGGGTTCACGGCGTAGATGTCGTCCACGGTCGCGGTGGCCGGCAGGACGTGCACCTCGATGCCACGTTCGGCCATGCGCTGCGGGGTCATGCCCTTGATGCCGAGGTCGATGGCGGCGACGGTGAACTTCTTCTCACCGATCGCGGGGACCACGTACGGCTCGGTGGTGGCGACCTCGGCGGACAGGTCGGCGCCGGCCATCCCGGGGGCTTCCCGGACGCGGGCCAGCAGCGCGGCGTCGTCCCGGATCGCGTCGCCGCTGAAGATGCCGACGCGCATGGCGCCGCGCTCGCGCAGGTGCCGGGTGAGGGCGCGGGTGTCGATGCCGGAGATGCCGACGACGCCCTGGGCGGCCAGTTCGTCGTCCAGCGTGCGGCGGGAGCGCCAGCTGGAGGGCACGCGCGCGGGGTCGCGCACGACGTAGCCGGAGACCCAGATCCTCTTGGACTCCATGTCCTCGTCGTTGACGCCGGTGTTGCCGACGTGCGGGGCGGTCATCACCACGACCTGGCGGTGGTACGACGGGTCGGTGAGGGTCTCCTGGTAACCGGTCATGCCGGTCGAGAACACCGCTTCGCCGAAGGTCTCCCCCACCGCCCCGTAGGCACGGCCGCGGAAGATCCGGCCGTCCTCCAGGACGAGTACGGCGGGAACCTTGGTGGTTCCCCTGGTGGAGGTTGTCATCGTGCGCCTTCCGTCTTGTTGATCATCTGGTTCAGGGCCTCGACCCATTCGTTGTGCTCGGCCGCCCGGTCGGAGCGGAAGCCGGAGTCGATCTGCCGCTCGCCGTGCGTCCAGGTGACGACGAGCAGGCCGCCCTCGGTGAGGACCTTGCCGGCGATGCCCTTGTCGAGCCGGGCCTCGCGCAGCGCCTCCGCCGGGACGAAGAAGTCGTTCGCCCCGGGGCGTACGACGCCCAGTCCGGCGTCCGTCAGGGTGAGCTCGGCCCGGCTGCGGGTGCCCAGGCCGTGCGCCACGATGCGGTCGAGCCACTGTCCTGCGGTGGTGGAGCCGTGGTAACGGCCGCTCATCGTCAGTTTCGCCGGGCCGGGGTCGTCCGGCATTCCAGGCAGCGGCGGCTTGCCGCCTCGGTTGAGGGTGGTGGCGGGCGACGGGCGGGAGGGCAGCTCGGGCAGGTCGCCCTGGAGCGTGCCGCGCCACTTCCAGCCCTCGCGCATCAGCCAGTAGACGAGCGCCACGAAGAGGGCGAGTCCGACGACCCAGCCGATCCGGGCGGCCCAGTCGGTCACTTCCGCCGATTCCTTCTCGGCGGCCAGCAGGAGTACAGGTGTCACGTGAGCTTCCCGTCGACGAGCGTGGCCTTGCCCCGGAGCCACGTGTGCGTGACACGGCCCGGCAGCTCGCGGCCCTCGTACGGGGTGTTGCGGCTGCGCGAGGCGAAGCCCGCGGGGTCCACAGGACCACGGTATGCCGAGTCGACGAGGGTGAGGTTGGCGGGCTCACCTGCCGAGACGGGACGGCCGTGGCCCTCGGCCCGTCCGATGCGCGCGGGCGTGAAGGACATGCGGTCGGCGACGCCGGCCCAGTCCAGCAGACCCGTGTCGACCATGGTCTCCTGCACCACCGACAACGCGGTCTCCAGGCCGACCATGCCCATGGCGGCGGCGGCCCACTCGCAGTCCTTGTCCTCGTGCGGGTGCGGGGCGTGGTCGGTGGCGACGATGTCGATCGTGCCGTCGGCGAGCGCCTCGCGCAGCGCCCTGACGTCCCGCTCGGTGCGCAGCGGCGGGTTGACCTTGTAGACCGGGTCGTACGACCGGACCAGCTCGTCGGTGAGGAGCAGGTGGTGCGGGGTGACCTCGGCGGTGACCCGGATGCCGCGGGACTTGGCCCAGCGGACGATCTCGACGCTGCCGGCGGTCGACAGGTGGCAGATGTGGACGCGGGAACCGACGTGCTCGGCGAGCAGCACGTCCCGCGCGATGACCGACTCCTCGGCGACGGCCGGCCAGCCGCCGAGCCCCAGTTCGGCGGAGACGACGCCCTCGTTCATCTGGGCGCCCTCGGTCAGCCGCGGCTCCTGCGCGTGCTGGGCCACGACGCCCCCGAAGGCCTTCACGTACTCCAACGCGCGGCGCATGATCACAGCGTCGTGGACGCACTTGCCGTCGTCGGAGAAGACGGTGACGCCGGCCGCCGACTCGTGCATGGCGCCCAGCTCGGCGAGCTTCTGCCCCTCCAGGCCGACGGTGACGGCGCCGATGGGCTGCACGTCGCAGTAGCCGGACTCCTGGCCGAGCCGCCAGACCTGCTCGACGACGCCGGCGGTGTCGGCGACCGGGAAGGTGTTGGCCATGGCGAAGACGTTGGTGTAGCCGCCGCTCGCCGCCGCGCGGGTGCCGGTCAGCACGGTCTCGGAGTCCTCGCGGCCGGGTTCGCGCAGGTGGGTGTGCAGGTCGACCAGGCCCGGCAGGAGCACCTTGCCGTCGGCCTCGACGACCTCCGCGCCCTCGGCGGACAGGCCGGTGCCGACCCGGGCGATCGTCTCGCCGTCGATCAGGACGTCCTGCGGCTCGCCGCCGAGCACCTTCGCACCGCGGATCAGGATCTTGCTCATGTTCTTACTTCTCCTCGGTGGTACGGGCGTGGGTGACGGCGGGTTCGTTGCCGCCGAGCAGCAGGTAGAGGACGGCCATCCGGATGGAGACCCCGTTGGTGACCTGTTCGATCACGGTGCAGCGGTCGGAGTCCGCGACGTCGGCGGTGATCTCCATGCCGCGGACCATCGGGCCGGGGTGCATCACGATGGCGTGCTCGGGCATCCGCGCCATGCGGTCGCCGTCGAGGCCGTAGCGGCGCGAGTACTCCCGCTCGGTGGGGAAGAACGCGGCGTTCATCCGCTCGCGCTGGACGCGCAGCATCATGACCGCGTCGGACTTGGCCAGCGTCGAGTCGAGGTCGTACGACACCTCGCAGGGCCAGGTGTCGACGCCGACCGGCAGCAGGGTCGGCGGGGCGACGAGGGTGACCTCGGCGCCGAGGGTGTGCAGCAGGTCGACGTTGGAGCGGGCGACCCTGCTGTGCAGGACGTCGCCGACGATCGTGATGCGCCGGCCGGACAGGTCCTGCCCGAGTCCGGTGTCCCGGCCGACCAGCCGGCGCCGCATGGTGAAGGCGTCCAGCAGGGCCTGTGTGGGGTGCTGGTGGGTGCCGTCGCCGGCGTTGATGACGTGGGCGTCGATCCAGCCGGAGGTGGCCAGCCGGTACGGGGCCCCGGAAGCGCCGTGCCGGATGACCACGGCGTCGACGCCCATGGCCTCCAGGGTCTGGGCGGTGTCCTTCAGGGACTCGCCCTTGGAGACGCTGGAGCCCTTGGCGGTGAAGTTGATGACGTCCGCGGAGAGCCGCTTCTCGGCGGCCTCGAAGGAGATGCGGGTGCGGGTGGAGTCCTCGAAGAAGAGGTTGACGACGGTCCGGCCGCGCAGGGTCGGGAGTTTCTTGATCGGCCGGTCGGCGACCCGGGCCATCTCCTCGGCGGTGTCGAGGATCAGGACGGCGTCGTCGCGGGTGAGGTCGGCGGCCGAGATGAGATGACGCTGCATCTGTCAGGCTCCGTAAGGCAGTTCAATGAGGCGAAATCGGGCAGACGGGTACGCGCGTGGGCGTGCCGAGCCGGCGCACGCCGTCGGCGGCGTGCGCTCCGAAGCGCTACTGGGCGGTCTGCTTGGCGCCGAGCAGCACGGTGTCGCGACCGTCCTCCTCGGCGAGCAGGACCTTGACCGTCTCCCGCAACGACGTGGGGAGGTTCTTGCCGACGTAGTCGGCGCGGATGGGCAGTTCGCGGTGGCCGCGGTCGACGAGGACGGCGAGCTGCACCGCGCGGGGGCGCCCGATGTCGTTCAGCGCGTCGAGGGCGGCGCGGATGGTGCGGCCGGAGAAGAGCACGTCGTCGACGAGGACGACCAGCCGGCCGTCGATGCCGTCACCGGGGATCTCGGTGCGGGCCAGCGCACGCGGCGGGTGCATGCGCAGGTCGTCGCGGTACATGGTGATGTCCAGCGAGCCGACCGGGACCTTGCGCTCGGTGATCTCCTCGAGCTTGGCGGCGAGCCGCTGGGCGAGGAAGACACCTCGGGTCGGGATGCCGAGGAGCACCACGTCGTCGGCGCCCTTGGCGCGTTCGACGATCTCGTGGGCGATGCGGGTCAGCATCCGCGCGATGTCGGGGCCTTCGAGAACGGGCCGCACATCGGACTGCGTGTCCTGCTTGTCCATGTGAAACGGACCTCCTTCTCCGCCTCACGGGACGGACCTTAAAGGATGTCGGGTTGCGTCGCTCAGGCTATCAGGTGGGGATCCGCGCGGAGCGACACCCCCGATCACCCCAATGGCGTAGCCGATCTTCGCTACCACGGAAGAGTCGGTGTGGACCATTCGGCTTGACGCACGAGAGTAACGCTGCGTAACCTCACAGTGAGTTACCAGACGCGCGGCGTGGAAACCAGCCAGAGCCGCGTCGACACAGTGCCGGGGAGCTATATGTCCAGCGAATACGCCAAACAGCTCGGGGCCAAGCTCCGGGCGATCCGCACCCAGCAGGGCCTTTCCCTCCACGGTGTCGAGGAGAAGTCCCAGGGCCGCTGGAAGGCGGTCGTGGTCGGTTCGTACGAGCGCGGCGACCGCGCCGTGACCGTACAGCGCCTCGCGGAGCTGGCGGACTTCTACGGTGTCCCGGTGCAGGAGCTGCTGCCGGGTACGACGCCGGGCGGCGCCGCCGAGCCGCCGCCGAAGCTGGTCCTGGACCTGGAGCGGCTGGCCACGGTGCCGGCCGAGAAGGCGGGCCCGCTGCAGCGGTACGCGGCGACGATCCAGTCGCAGCGCGGTGACTACAACGGCAAGGTGCTCTCGATCCGCCAGGACGACCTGCGCACTCTCGCCGTCATCTACGACCAGTCGCCCTCGGTCCTCACCGAGCAGCTGATCAACTGGGGCGTCCTGGACGCGGACGCCCGCCGCGCGGTGGCCACGCACGAGGAGGCGTAACCGCTCCACGGGTACGCAGAAACGTGGCGCCCGGGGGGGGGGGGGCCCCCCCGGGGGGGGGGGGCCCCCGGGGGGGGGGGGGGGGTGGCGGGGGGGGGGGGGGGGGGGGGGGGGGGGGGGGGGGGGGGGGGCCGCCGGGGGGGGGCCACCCACGCGGAGGCTAAACCGCCCCCGGGGTACGCAGAAACGTGCCGCCGGGGTGACCGGAACCCATGGGTTCCGGTCACCCCGGCGGCTTTTTCACGCGGTGAAGGGCAGCTCGGGCAGGGGCGCGGGGCCGTGTCGATCTGCGGCTCCGGCACGTGGGCGCGACAGAAACCGCAGACGGCCCGCAGCCGTCACCCTGCCGCACCCCTACGGCGCACAGTCACGAGAACGCCGCTCACGCCTCGCGGCGCAGAGACGGCTTGAGCTCCTTGAACCGGCCGAGCAGCCCGTTCACGAACGAGGGCGACTCGTCCGTCGAGAACTCCTTCGCCAACTGCACCATCTCGTCAAGGACGACCGCGTCCGGCGTCTCGTCGACCCAGATCAGCTCGTACGCGCCAAGCCGCAGAATACTGCGGTCGACCACCGGCATCCGGTCGAGCGTCCAGCCGACCGAGTACTGGGAGATCAGCTCGTCGATGCGCTTCGCGTGCTCCGCGTAGCCCTCGACGAGCTGCATCGTGTACTCGCTCACCGGCGGCTGCCGGGTGTCGGACCGGGCGTGCCGGATCCAGTCGGCGAGGACGGTCAGGACCTCGGCGCCGCGTTGGTCACCCTCGAAGATGATCTGGAAGGCGCGCTTGCGGGCCGTGTTGCGGGCAGCCACGGTTAGCTGTTCACCCGGCCGAGGTAGTCGCTGGTGCGGGTGTCGACCTTGATCTTCTCACCGGTGGTGATGAAGAGCGGGACCTGGATCTGGTGGCCGGTCTCCAGCGTGGCCGGCTTGGTGCCGCCGGTGGAGCGGTCGCCCTGGACGCCCGGCTCGGTCTCCTGGACGGTCAGCTCGACGGCGGCCGGGAGCTCGACGAAGAGCACCTCGCCCTCGTGCTGCGCGACGGTGGCGGTGAAGCCCTCGACGAGGAAGTTGGCGGCGTCGCCGACGGCCTTGCGGTCGACGAGGAGCTGGTCGTAGGTCTCCATGTCCATGAAGACGAAGTAGTCGCCGTCCATGTAGGAGAACTGCATGTCACGCTTGTCGACAGTGGCCGTTTCGACCTTGACGCCGGCGTTGAAGGTCTTGTCGACGACCTTGCCGGAAAGCACGTTCTTGAGCTTGGTGCGCACGAAGGCCGGGCCCTTGCCGGGCTTGACGTGCTGGAACTCGACGACGGACCAGAGCTGGCCGCCTTCGAGCTTGAGCACCATGCCGTTCTTGAGGTCGTTCGTGGAAGCCACGGTTGCGGAATCTCCTGGACTGGGCTGACGTGGACGACGGCCGGAGTGTGCGCCCGCGCCCAGCGCGGGGCTAGAGCGCGAGCAGCTCCTTGGTCGTGATGGTGAGTAGCTCGGGTCCGCCGTCCGCCTCGGGGCGTACGACGAGCGTGTCATCGATCCGGACTCCGCCCCGGCCCGGGAGGTGGACCCCCGGTTCGACGGTGACCGGCACACAAGCGTCCAGTTTACCCATGGCCGCGGGGGTCAATTGAGGGTCCTCGTCGATTTCGAGTCCGACGCCGTGACCTGTGAGCACGGGGAGGGCCTCGGTGTACCCGGCGGAGTCCAGCACCTGACGGGCGGCTCGGTCCACGTCGCGGCAGGCGGCGCCGGGGACGAGGGACTCCCGGCCGGCGCGCTGCGCGGAGAAGACGAGGTCGTAGAGCTCGATCTGCCAGGCGGCGGGAGCCGTGCCGATGACGAACGTACGGCCGATCTCGCAGCGGTAGCCGCGGTAGGTGGCGCCCAGGCAGACGGAGAGGAAATCTCCCTCCTCGACACGGCGGTCGGTGGGGCCGTGGCCGGGGCGGCCGGAGTTCGGGCCGGTGGCGACGGAGGTGGGGAAGGCGGGGCCGTCGGCGCCGTGGTCGACCAGGCGGCGCTCGAGTTCGAGGGCGAGGTGGCGTTCGGTGCGGCCTACGAGGATGGACTCCAGGAGTTCACCGAGGGCCTGGTCGGCGATCTCCGCGCCGATGCGGAGGCAGGAGATCTCCTCCTCGTCCTTGACGACGCGGAGCTGTTCGACCGCGCAGCCGATGCCGGCGAGGCGGAGGCGGGGGGCGGCGTCGCGGATCGCGCGGTGGCGGGTCACGGTGAGGTGGTGCTCTTCGACGGCGAGGGAGTCGACGCCCTGGCCGACGGCGAGGTCGGCGGCGGTGACGGCTGCGTCGCCGCCGATGCCGGGAACGACGTGCACGCGCAGGGATTCGTCGGGGTGGCTCTGGGGCGGGCGGTCGTCGGGTGGGCCGGCGTATACCAGCAGGTCCTCGGTCCTGCCCAGCAGCAGCACGGCGCCCTCGGGGGCGGCGCCGGCGAGGTAGCGCACGTTTGCGGGCCGGGACACCAGCGCCGCCGCGCTGCCGCCCGCGTTGCAGCATTCCCGTAGCCGCGTCCGGCGGACCGCGTAGACCTCTGACATTCTTCGAGCGTAGGAGCGGTGGCCGGATGTCGCCGGTCGAGCAGGGCCGAGTGGGGGTGCTGCGGGGCGCGTGCGCGTGCGGTTGCGTGGTGAGGTCGGGGATGTGGTGGTGCGGCAAGGCCGCCGCGGTCGGGCCGTTCTCGTGCCGCCACCGTGAACCGGGGTCGGGAACAGGTGAGCGGCGGCCTCCACCACACCCCACTCCCGTCCGTCGGCGCCCGCAGAAGCGTTCTGCCCCGGCTACGGGCAGAGTGGTCGCCTCCCTCAGTGCCTCAGGGGCCCGGGAGGTGCCCCCGGGGTGATGAGGGTCCCCCGCGAGCGCGGGTGAGTGAACCCCCCGCCCGCACCCCGGTCACCACTGCGGGGGGCTGGCTATGGAGCGGGCCAGGACGTCGTCCAGGATGCGGGCCGTTTCCGGTATGTCCAGCTGGGAGTTGTCGATGATGGGGAGACCCGATCCGTACCAGCCGGCCATACGGCCGTGGATGCGGGCCACCTCCTCGTCGGTGAGGCGGCGATTGCCGGAGCGTTCGGAGTTGCGCTCGAGGACGATGTCCAGTCCCGGGAGGAGGACCACGGGGAGCAGGCCGGGCCCCACGTGGCGCTTCCAGCCGCCGAGACCGACGACCGGACGGTCGGGGAAGACCGCGTCGTCGAGGACGCACGAGATGCCGTTGGCGAGGAAATTGCGCGCGGCGAAACCACAGGTGCGGCGCGCCAGGCGGTACTGAGCCTCCGAGTGGTCGTTCCACCCGGACTGCGGGTCGGCGAAGCCGGAGCGGACCCACTCGCGCACGTCGTCGAGGCTGATGTGGGCCGTTGGGACGCGGCGGTGATCCGCCCAGTACTTGGCCACACTCGTCTTGCCGGCGCCGGCGGGCCCTATGAGCAGCACGGCGATGATCGTGCCGGCCGGGTCGGGTGCGGCGGGAGCCTGCGGCGGGCTGGGCATGGCGACGGGGCCGCCGGGCGGCAGCGATACGTGGCCGGTGGTGTCCGGCGGCGGGGGCATCGAGGCGTGCCGCGGGCCCGCGGGGGGCGGGGTGGGCCCGGGCGGAGGCGCGGGATGGCCCGGTGCCGGAGGAGGCACGGGCGCTGGGGCGGAGCCCGGGTGCTGGCCCGGGTGGTGTGCGGCCGGTGACCAGCCGGTGGCCGGTCCGTGCCCCGGCTGATGGGGCGGCGGCAGCGGAGAACCCACTGCGTGCTGCATCCGGTGCCACTCCGTCTCGTACAGGCGATGGGGCGCTGACAGCGGGGACGCCCCGCGTGCTACCGAACGGTACCGCCCCCTGCCGTCGTTGTGTGAACGGCCGGGGGCGGTGCTGAGTGCCCGGGGCTACTCCCCGACCTCGCCGTACGCGGCGAGCAGCACGGCCGGGTCCGGGCCTTCGAACACCGTGGGCTTGGCGAGACCGTCGAGGACGATGAAACGCAGCAGGTTGCCGCGGGACTTCTTGTCGACCTTCATCGCTTCCAGCAGCTTGGGCCACTGGTCGTAGCGGTAGTGCAGGGGGAGCCCGACCGATTCGAGGACCGTGCGGTGGCGGTCCGCGGTGGCGTCGTCCAAGCGGCCCGCGAGGCGGCCCAGTTCGGCGGCGAAGTGCATGCCGACGGCCACCGCAGCGCCGTGGCGCCACTTGTAGCGCTCGTTCTTCTCGATGGCGTGGCCGAGCGTGTGACCGTAGTTGAGGATCTCGCGCAGACCCGATTCCTTCAGGTCGGAGGAGACGACCTCTGCCTTGACCCGGATCGAACGCTCGATCAGCTCCGCGGTGTGCGGGCCCGACGGGGTGCGGGCGGCCTGGGGGTCGGACTCGATGAGGTCCAGGATCACCGGGTCGGCGATGAAGCCGGCCTTGATGACCTCGGCGAGCCCGGAGACGTAGTCGTTGACCGGGAGGGAGTCCAGGGCGGCCAGGTCGCACAGCACGCCGGCGGGCGGGTGGAAGGCACCCACCAGGTTCTTGCCCTCGGCCGTGTTGATGCCGGTCTTACCGCCCACGGCCGCGTCCACCATGGCCAGGACGGTGGTCGGGACGGCGATCCAGCGGACCCCGCGCAGCCAGGTCGCGGCCACGAAGCCGGCCAGGTCCGTCGTGGCGCCGCCGCCCACTCCGACGATGACGTCGGTGCGGGTGAAGCCGGACTGGCCCAGCGCCTTCCAGCAGTAGGCGGCGACCTCGGCGGTCTTGGCCTCCTCCGCGTTGGGCACCTGGACGGCGATCGCCTCGTAGCCCTGGCCGGCCAGGTCGGCGCGGAGCGCGTCACCGGTCTCGGCGAGTGCCTCGGGGTGCACGATCGCGACCCGCTTGGCCTTCTCGCCGATCAGCCCGCCGAGTTCGCCCAGGAGCTGGCGGCCCACCAGGACGTCGTAGGGATCGGTGCCCGCCGTACCGCCGATGTGGATCCGCGTCACTGCCTCGCTGCTCATGCGTCCTTCAACTCCAGTGCGTTCAGGGCCGCCTCGGTGACTTCCTCGGGCGTGCGGCCGTCGGTCGGTACGACGGCCGTGGCGGTCTCCTCGTACAGGTGCCGACGGGCCTCCATCAGCTCGCGCCACTGCTTGCGCGGATTGACCGCGAGGAGCGGGCGGGCGGCGTTGAGGCCGGTGCGCTTGACCGCCTCCTCGATGTCCATCGAGAGGTACACGACCCGCTGTCCGGCGAGCAGTTCGCGTGTGCCGGGGTCGAGGATCGCGCCGCCGCCGAGCGCCAGGACGCCCTCGTGCTCGGTGAGCGCGGCGCGCACGGCGCGCTTCTCGAGGGCGCGGAAGGCGGGCTCGCCGTCGTCGACGAAGATGTCGGCGATGGTCCTGCCCTCTGCGGTGACGATGTCGTCGTCGGTGTCCCGGTAGCCGACGCCCAGCCGCTCGGCGAGCAACTGCCCCACGGTGGACTTGCCGACGCCCATCGGGCCGACCAGCACGATGACCGGCGAGCTCATCGGATGGTCAGGTTCTCGAGGTACGACGTCACGTTGCGGCGGGTCTCGGTGACGCTGTCACCGCCGAACTTCTCCGCGACCGCGTCCGCGAGGACCAGGGCCACCATGGCCTCGGCGACGATGCCGGCGGCCGGCACGGCGCACACGTCGGAGCGCTGGTGGTGGGCGGCGGTCTCCTCACCGGTGACGACGTCCACGGTCTTCAGCGCCCGCGGCACCGTCGCGATCGGCTTCATCGCCGCGCGTACGCGCAGCAGCTCACCGGTGGTCAGTCCGCCCTCGGTGCCGCCGGAGCGGCCCGAGGCGCGCTTGATGCCCTCGTCGGTGGCGACGATCTCGTCGTGCGCCTTGGAGCCGGGCACGCGGGCGAGGTCGAAGCCGTCACCGACCTCGACGCCCTTGATCGCCTGGATGCCCATAAGGGCGGCGGCCAGGCGTGCGTCCAGGCGGCGGTCCCAGTGGACGTGGGAGCCGAGGCCGACCGGGACGCCGTACGCCAGCACCTCGACCACACCGCCGAGGGTGTCGCCGTCCTTGTGGGCCTGGTCGATCTCGGCGACCATCGCCTTCGAGGCGTCCGCGTCCAGACAGCGCACCGGGTCCTCGTCCAGCCGCCCTACGTCGGCGGGGGTCGGGTGGACACCGTACGGCGCCCTGGCCGCGGCCAGCTCGACGACGTGGCTGACGATCTCGATGCCGGCCGTCTCCTTCAGGTACGACCGTGCCACCGCGCCCAGCGCCACGCGGGCCGCGGTCTCGCGGGCCGAGGCGCGCTCCAGGATCGGCCGGGCCTCGTCGAAGCCGTACTTCTGCATGCCGGCCAGGTCGGCGTGGCCGGGTCGGGGGCGGGTCAGCGGGGCGTTGCGCGCCAGGCCGGCCAGCACCTCGGGGTCGATCGGATCGGCCGCCATGACCTGATCCCACTTCGGCCATTCGGTGTTGCCCACCATGACCGCGACCGGGGAACCGAGGGTCAGACCGTGCCGGACGCCGCCGAGGAAGGTGACCTCGTCGCGCTCGAACTTCATCCGGGCGCCGCGACCGTAGCCCAGCCGCCGCCTCGCGAGGTGGTCCGCCACCATGTCCGTGGTGATCGGTACGCCGGCGGGAAGACCCTCCAGCGTCGCGACGAGTGCGGGACCGTGCGACTCCCCCGCGGTCAGCCAGCGCAACCTGCTCAACGGTGCTCCTCCATGCTCGCGCCCCGGTACTGCCCTGCGTACACGTGTCCTCGTGTACGGCTGTGGCGTGACGGGGTGCGTGGCCCCGGTCCGCCATCTCTGATCCTCCCACGTCCGGGCCGGGTATCCGGCCGCCGGTCCATCAGGCGGACGGGCGGGATCACGGGCCGGGCGGTGGAGGAATCAGGCCGAACCGCCCTCGCCCCGGCGCGGCCGGGGCGCGTGGGCGCCGAGGAAGTCGGCCCCGCTCGGCTGCGGCGCGGGGCCGGTGGCCTGCGGCGCGTAAGCGCCCAGGTGGTCCGCGCCACCGCCCTGGCCGTACCGGGCCGCCGCGTGGATCGGCCGGCCGTCGCGGACGGCGCGGCGGTACGCGATCCTGCGCTTGATCTTGACGACCCAGGACGCGACGACGGCGAGCACGATCAGGGCCAGCACCGTGATCTGCACCCAGTCGGGCAGGAAGCCCAGCACCGACTCGAATATCTGGGACTTCACCGACGCCAGCGGCATGCCTGCGGACATGGAACGCGTTCCCCTCCCCTGTTCCGCCCCCTGCGGAACCGAGGGTGGATCCTAGCGGGCCGCGAGAGCCAGTTCTCCCGCTTTTCGCATGGCGTCCAGCGGGGCCGGTGAACGCCCCGTCATCTGCTCCACCTGGAGCACCGCCTGGTGCACCAGCAGGTCCAGCCCGCTGACCACGGCACCCCCGTACGCCGACCAGCGGGCGGCGAGAACGGTCGGCCACGGATCGTAGAGCACGTCGAAGAGGGCCGTCGGACGCTCCGGAACGGCCCTGGCGAGAGTGTCCGTGACACCGGCCGGGGTGGTGCTGACGACCAGCGGGGCGTGCAGTGCCTGCTCGGCGTCGTCCCAGGCGGCGACGCGCACCGCGACGTCGAGCCGCTCGGCCCACTGCCGCATCTCCGTCGCACGGGCCTCGCTGCGGACGTAGACGGTGACCTCGCCCGAACAGATCCGGGCCAGCGCGGCGAGCGCGGAGGAGGCGGTGGCGCCCGCGCCGAGGATCGCGGCCGTCTCCACCTTGTCGATGCCGTGCTCGCGCAGGGCGGCGACCATTCCGGGGATGTCGGTGTTGTCGCCGGTCCGGCGGCCGTCCGGCGTGCAGACGACCGTGTTGACCGCCTCGACCGAGGTCGCGGTCTCGCTGATCGAGTCGAGCAGCGGGATCACGGCCCGCTTCAGCGGCATGGTCAGCGACAGTCCCGCCCACTCGGTCCCGAGCGTGTCGAAGAAGCCGGGCAGAGACTTCTCGTCGACCTCGAAACGGTCGTACGTCCAGCCTTCCAGGCCCAGCTCGGCATAGGCGGTGCGGTGCAGCACCGGGGAGAGCGAGTGGGCGATCGGGGAGCCGAGCACGGCGGCCCTGTGGGCGGCGGGCATCAGTTGCCTCTCGACGCGTTGAACTTGTCGACGAGCTTCTGGTGCTCCTCGATGGTCTTGGCGAACTCGGTCTTGTTCACGCCGTCCGTGGCGACGAAGTACATCCAGCCGTCGCTCGTCGGGTTCAGCGCGGCCTTCAGCGCCTCCTCACCCGGGTTGCCGATCGGGCCGGGCGGCAGGCCCTTGTTGGTGTACGTGTTGTACGGGTCGGGGTTGCTGTTGATCTCCGACTCGGAGATGTCGATCTTGCTCTGGCCCTTGAGGTAGTTGAACGTCGAGTCGAACTGGAGTTCCTGGTTCGTCTCGGTATTGGTGGTCTTGAGCCGGTTGTAGATGACCTCGGACATCTTCCGGAAGTCGTCATGGGTCTTGCCCTCCGCCTGGACCAGGCTCGCGACCGTCACCAGTTCCCACGGCCCGTCGAGACCGAGGCTCTCGGCCTTCCCCTCGAAGTCCAGTTCCTCGTACTTCTCGGTGGCACGAGCCACCATCTGCTTCAGCACCGCCTCGGGTTTCTGGCCCTTGGCGACGGAGTAACTGGACGGGTAGAGGAAGCCCTCCAGCGGATCCTTGACGTTCTCGTGGTTCACGGCCCAGCCGGGCAGACCGAGGGTCTTCCACTTGGTCTCGGCCACCTTCGCCGTGGTGCCCGTCTCGACGCCGAGGCGTTTGTCGATCGCCTCGTAGATGACGGCGTTGCGCCTGCCTTCCGCGATGATCAGACTGTTGCGGCTCTTCGGGCTGAGCATCAGTTCGACCGCGCTCGCGGCCGACATCTCCTTCTCCAGCGTGTAGACGCCGTCCTGGATGGTCTTGCCCTGCGGGTTGGCGGACTGGGCCGCGACGAAGGCGTCGACGCTCTTGACCACGCCCATCTTCTTGAGCTCCTGGCCGATGGCGTACCCGCCGGAGCCCTTGGGGATCGTGACGGTCACCTGCTCACCGTTGCCGGCCCCCGCGAAGTCCGGGGCGCTGCCGAAACGATCCTGGTAGAACTGGTAGCCGAAGTAGCCGACACCGGCGAGGCCGCCGCCGAAGACGACGACCACGACGAGACAGGCCAGGCCGCTGCGTCGTTTCTTCTCCTTGCCGCCCCGGCTCCGGCGTTCGCCGCGCCCGCTCCGGTCGCCCGGCTCGTCGTCGGCGGCGTCATCGTCGCCACCGCCCGCGAAGAACGCGTGTTCACCCCGGTCGGGGCCCGGGTCCCAGTCCGTCCCCGGCTCGGGTTCGGCGCGGCGGCGGCCGGGTGGCTCGGGTGGCGGGTAGGCGTCGGGGGTGCCGTAGTGGTCGGGCTGCTCCCCGCCGTACGTCCCGGCCTGCTGCGCGTACGGGTCCGTCGGGTCGGCGGCGTAGGGGTCCTGCGGGTAGGAACCCGTGGGCCAGCCGTTCTGGTCGTACTGCGGCTGTTGCTGGTCGTACTGAGGCTGTTGGTCGTACTGCGGCTGTTGCTGGTCGTACTGAGGCTGTTGGTCGTACTGAGGCTGTTGCTGGTCGTACTGAGACTGCTGCTGGTCGTACTGAGGCTGCTGGTCGCCGTACCCGTACTGCTCGCCGGTGCCCCAGTCGCCGTACTCCTGATGCGGCTGCGGCTGCTGCGGGTAGTGCTGTGGCTGGCCGCCGTAGGGGGACTGCTGACCCTGCTGGGTCTGCTGTCCGCCCCATCCGCCGTCCCCGTACAACGGGTCGTCCGGATGCCACGGTTCGGAGCCCTGGCCCCGGCCATACTCAGTCATCGATCCCCTAGAGCCGCGAGGCAGCGGGCGCGCGGCCACCTGAAGACCACGGCTCCCGTCCCGCCTCTCTCTGTGCGGCGGCTGTTCGAACACCGTCCGCATCGCGCGGAACGTTACCGTATCGCGATCAGATGACCACTTCGACGCCCTCGCCGGGTGGTCTGCCTGACACCCGTTCGGATTCCAGTGCCTGCTGAAGGATGATCACAGCGGCGGCCTGGTCGATGACCGAGCGGCCCTTCTTGGACTTGACGCCGGAGGCGCGCAGCCCCTGGCTCGCCGTGACCGTGGTCATCCGCTCGTCGACCAGGCGCACCGGGACGGGCGCGATGCCGCGGGCCAGCTCCTGCGTGAAGCGCCTGACCTTGGCCGCGGCCGGTCCCTCTCCCCCCTTGAGGGAGCGGGGGAGACCGACGACGACCTCGATCGGCTCGTACTCCTCGACGAGTTGCCGCAGCCTGCGGTGCGCGGCGGGGACGTCCCGGCCGGGGACCGTCTCGACCGGCGTGGCGAGGATCCCGTCGGGGTCGCAGGAGGCGACCCCGATGCGGGCGTCCCCGACGTCGATCGCGAGACGACGGCCGCGGCGCATCACCGGGCCGTCCGCCTGCTCGTTCGCCGGTCCGTTCACTTGGCGGTGTCCGCCACGAGCCGCTCGACGGCGTCGACGGCCTCGCCGACGGCGGCGGGGTTCTGGCCGCCGCCCTGGGCGACGTCCGGCTTGCCGCCACCGCCGCCGCCGAGGGTCTTGGCGGCCGTGCGGACCAGGTCACCGGCCTTGAGACCGCGCTCGCGGGCGGCCTCGTTGGTGGCGATGACCGTCAGCGGCTTGCCGTTGTTCACGGTGAACAGGGCGACGACGACGGCCCGGCCGCCCTGGATGCGGCCCCGCACGTCGAGCACCAGCTTGCGCAGGTCGTCCGGCGTGGTGCCGTCGGGGACCTGGCCGGTGACGAGCGCGATACCCCTGATGTCCTTGGCGGACCCGGCGAGACCGGCGGCGGCCTGGAGCACCTTCTCGGCGCGGAACTTCTCGATCTCCTTCTCGGCGTCCTTGAGCTTGCCGAGCATGGCGGAGACCTTCTCCGGAAGCTCCTCCGGGCGGCCCTTGATCAGCTCCTGGAGCTGGGCGACGACCGTGTGCTCACGGGCGAGGAAGTTGTAGGCGTCCACGCCGACCAGGGCCTCGATACGGCGCACTCCGGAGCCGATGGACGACTCGCCGAGCAGCTTCACCAGGCCCAGCTGGGCGGTGTTGTGCACGTGGGTGCCGCCGCACAGCTCCTTGGAGAAGTCACCGATGGTCACCACGCGCACACGCTCGCCGTACTTCTCGCCGAACTCGGCGATGGCGCCCTGCTTCCTGGCCTCGTCGATGCCCATGACGTCGGCGCGCACGTCGAGGTCGCGGGCGAGCACCTCGTTGATCTTCTGCTCGACGTCGGTCATCACGGTCGTCGGTACGGCGGACGGCGAGCCGAAGTCGAAGCGGAAGCGGCCGGGCTGGTTCTCGGAGCCGGCCTGGGCGGCCGTCGGGCCGAGGGCGTCGCGTAGCGCCTGGTGGGTGAGGTGGGTGGCCGAGTGGGCGCGGGCGATGGCCGTACGGCGGCGGCCGTCGATGGAGGCGTGGGCCTTGGCACCGACGGTGACCTCGCCGACCTGGACGACGCCCTTGTGGACGTACACGCCCGGGACCGGCTTCTGGCAGTCGCGGATCTCGATGACGGCACCGGTGTCGACCTTGATGCGGCCGGTGTCGCCGATCTGGCCGCCGCCCTCGGCGTAGAACGGGGTGCGGTCGAGGACGATCTCGACCTCGTCGCCCTCGGTGGCGGCCGGGGAGGAGGCGCCGTCGACGAGGATGCCGACGATCGTGGACTCGCTCTCGGTGTCGCTGTAGCCGACGAAGTCGGTGGCACCGGCCTTGTCGGCGATCTCGCGGTAGGCACCGGCGCCGGCGTGGCCGGTCTTCTTGGCCCGGGCGTCGGCCTTGGCGCGCTCCCGCTGTTCCTTCATCAGGCGGCGGAAGCCGTCCTCGTCCACGGAGAGGCCCTGCTCGGCGGCCATCTCCAGGGTGAGGTCGATCGGGAAGCCCCAGGTGTCGTGGAGCAGGAAGGCCTTGTCACCGGCGAGGACGGTGCCACCGGTGGCCTTGGTGTCGCTGACGGCGGTGTCGAGGATGTTGGTGCCGGCCTTCAGCGTCTTGAGGAAGGCGTTCTCCTCGGCGAGGGCTACCTTCTCGATCCGCTCGCGGTCGGTGATCAGCTCGGGGTACTGCTGCCCCATCATCTCGATCACGACGTCGATCAGGTCCTTGACGACCGGACCGGTGGCGCCGAGCAGTCGCATGTTGCGGATGGCTCGGCGCATGATGCGGCGCAGCACGTAGCCGCGGCCCTCGTTGCCGGGGGTGACGCCGTCACCGATGAGCATCACGGAGGTGCGCATGTGGTCGGTGACCACGCGCAGCGAGACGTCCGAGGCGTGGGCGTCGCCGTAGGCCACGCCGGTCAGCTCGGTGGCCTTGCTGATGACGGCCATGGAGGTGTCGATCTCGTACATGTTCTGCACGCCCTGCAGAATCATGGCGAGGCGTTCCAGGCCGAGGCCGGTGTCGATGTTCCGGCTGGGCAGGTCGCCGAGGATCGGGTAGTCCTTGCCCGGGCCCTCACCCCGTTCGTACTGCATGAAGACGAGGTTCCAGATCTCCACGTACCGCTCGTCGTTGACGGCCGGACCGCCCTCGACGCCGAACTCGGGGCCGCGGTCGTAGTTGATCTCGGAACAGGGCCCGCAGGGTCCCGGGACGCCCATGTCCCAGTAGTTGTCCTTCTTGCCCAGGCGCTGGATGCGCTCGGAGGGGACGCCCACGACGTCGCGCCAGATGCGCTCGGCCTCGTCGTCGTCCTCGTAGACGGTGATCCACAGCCGCTCGGGGTCGAGGCCGTAACCGCCCTTGTCCTGGGGGCTGGTGAGCAGCTCCCAGGCGTACTTGACGGCGCCTTCCTTGAAGTAGTCGCCGAAGGAGAAGTTGCCGCACATCTGGAAGAACGTGCCGTGGCGGGTGGTCTTGCCGACCTCTTCGATGTCCGGCGTGCGCACGCACTTCTGCACGCTGGTGGCGCGGTCGAAGGGCGGCTTGACCTCACCCAGGAAGTAGGGCTTGAAGGGCACCATGCCGGCCGGAACGAGCAGCAGAGTCGGGTCGTCCGCGATGAGCGACGCCGAAGGGACGACGGTGTGCCCGCGCTCCTCGAAGAAGCTCAGCCAGCGGCGGCGGATCTCGGCCGACTCCATCAGTGGTCCTCATTCCGGTTGTACGGGTACGTCGGGTACGTCGATTTCCGCGCCGGACCCTCGACGTACTTGGGGCTGTTGCGGTTCTCGATGACGGCGTAGCTGCGGGGCGCGGGGAGTTCGCGGTCGACGGGGGCGTTGAGCCCGAGCGCGTCGCCCAGTTCGGCCTCGCGCCGGGCCATGTTGTCACGGACCTCGAGCGCGAAGTCCACCGCGCGGTCCCTGAGCCGGCCGCCGGCCTCGATCGCCTTGTTCGCCGCGGTGACGGCGAGGTGCTCGGGCGTCAGCTGCTTGATCTTGCGGTTGACCTTGGTGGTGGCCCACACTCCGGCGGCGACGCCGGTGGTGAACCAGAACGTTCGGCGGAACATCGCTGGGTCAGTCCCTCTTTCCCCGGGTCCGCTTGTCACGCCGCGCGCCCGGAACGGTACGGCCCACGATCACGTCACGCCTCGACTCCTTGGCCGGAGCGTCCTCCTTGCGGCCGGTGACGGCGCGGCGCACGCCGTAGCCGAAGGCGGCGACCTTGACCAGGGGGCCGCCGAAGGTGGAGGCCACGGTGGTCGACAGCGCGGAGGCGTTGGAGGTGACCTCCTGGACGTCGGAGGCGATCGCGTCGACCCGTTCGATCTGGGTCTGCGCGGAACGCACCGCCGCCGAGGCGTCCGCCAGCAGGGGGACGGCCTGGTCGGTCACGTCCGCCACGAGCTTGGTGGTCGCCCGGAGCGTCTGGGCCAGCCTCGCCAGCGCGACGGCGAGGAAGGAGACCAGGATCGCCCAGAACACGGCCACCAGGATCCCGGCCACCTCGCCACCGGACACTGTGTGCACCCGCTCCCTTGAAACGCGCCTGAACATCGAGAAAGTCGTGGAGTCGAGCCTATCGCGCCGGTGACGGGACTCCGTACCGGATTACCGTCCGCCACCGGTGAAGTCGCGGGGCGGAGCGAGTCGAGCCCGCCGTCCCCCGCCGGGAAGGGCGGGGGACGGCGGGCTCGGGATACCGCGTGCCTGCTGGGGTCAGCGGGCGTAGTACTCGACGACGAGCTGCTCGTCGCAGATCACCGGGATCTCCTTGCGGTTCGGCTCACGGTCCAGACGGAACGCCAGGGACTTGAGGTTCACCTGGAGGTAGCGCGGGATCTCACCGTCGGGGGCGAAGCCGCCTTCACGGGCGATCGTGAAGAGGGTCTTCTCCTTGCTGCGGTCACGGACCTGCACGACGTCGTCCGGGCGGACACGGAAGGAGGGCTTGTCGACCTTCTTGCCGTTGACCGCGATGTGGCCGTGGACGACCATCTGGCGGGCCTGGTAGATCGTGCGGGCGATGCCCGAACGCAGGACCAGCGCGTCGAGGCGACGCTCCAGCTCGATGATCAGGGCCTCACCGGTCTTGCCCTGGACCTTGGAGGCACGCTCGTAGGCGCGGACGAGCTGGCGCTCGGACACGTCGTACTGCGCGCGCAGACGCTGCTTCTCCAGCAGACGGACCTTGTAGTCCGAGTTCTGCTTGCGGCCACGGCCGTGCTCACCCGGCGGGTAGGGGCGGGCCTCGAAGTACTTGACGGCCTTCGGGGTCAGCGCGATGCCGAGGGCACGCGACTTCTTGACCTTGGGGCGGGGCTGGTTCGCCACTTCTTTTCCTTTTCCTTTTCGGCTGCCTCAGGGTTACGGGAGGTCACATCCGCAGCCGGGGAATTCCCGTCAGGTCCGCGAGGGACTTACCGGGCAGCCGCTCCCCTGGTCTGGGCACATACGTGCAGCACACGAACGGCCCACCGACCGGTCCCGGGACTTACGGGGGGTGGTGGGCTGCCCGCGACACCTACGACGGTGCGCGACGCTCCTGGATCGAAGGATCCGGCTGGGTGTCCCGCCTGAGGCGCCGACCGGAGCCGGACACGGGACTCAGCACTTCGGGAGAGTCTACAGGGTGGTCAGGACCGCTTCCGACCGAGGTGCTTCCTGGTCCACTCCACCGCGTCCGCGTACCGCGCCTCCGCGCCGTGCCGGGTGGGCTCGTAGTACGCGCGGTCCTTCAGGGCGTCCGGCGCGTACTGCTGTTCGGCGATGCCCTCGGGCAGGTCGTGCGGGTAGGTGTAGCCCTTCCCGTGCCCGAGCTCGGTCGCGCCCTTGTAGTGGCTGTCCCGCAGGTGGGACGGCACGGGTCCGGCCAGTCCCTTGCGTACGTCGTCCAGGGCGGCGCCGATCGCGGTGGTGGCGGCGTTGGACTTGGGCGCGAGGGCGAGCGCGATGGTGGCGTGGCTGAGGGTGAGGGCGGCCTCGGGGAAGCCGATCATGGCGACGGCCTGGGCGGCGGCGACGGCGATCGGCAGCGCGTTCGGGTCGGCGAGGCCGATGTCCTCGCTGGCGGAGATCATCAGGCGGCGGGCGATGAAGCGGGGGTCCTCGCCGGCCTCGATCATGCGGGCCAGGTAGTGCAGGGCGGCGTCCACGTCGGAGCCGCGGATGGACTTGATCAGGGCACTGGCGACGTCGTAGTGCTGGTCGCCGTCACGGTCGTACTTCACCGCCGCCCGGTCGACCGTCTCCTCCAGCGTGGTCAGGGTTATCTCCGCCTCGCCCTTGTCCAGCGCGGCCCCGGCGGCGGCCTCCAGGGCGGTGAGCGCGCGGCGGGCGTCGCCGCCGGCGATGCGCAGGAGGTGGTTCCCGGTGTCCTCGGGAAGCGTGACGGCGCTCCTCAGGCCCCGCTCGTCGGTGAGGGCGCGCTGCAGCAGGTCCCGGATGTCGTCGTCGGTGAGCGGTTCGAGGGTGAGCAGCAGGGACCGGGAGAGCAGCGGGGAGATGACCGAGAAGTAGGGGTTCTCGGTGGTCGCGGCGATCAGGGTGACCCAGCGGTTCTCCACGGCCGGGAGCAGGGAGTCCTGCTGGGCCTTGCTGAAGCGGTGGATCTCGTCGAGGAAGAGGACGGTCTCCTGGCCGTACCCGCCGGAGGCGCGGCGGGCGCCGTCGATGACCCCGCGGACCTCCTTGACGCCCGCGGTGATCGCCGACAGTTCGACGAAGCGCTTGTTGGTGGCCTTGGAGACCACGTGGGCCAGGGTCGTCTTCCCGGTGCCGGGCGGCCCCCACAGGAACACCGAGGAGGGTCCGGCGGGGCCCGCGGCGCCCTCGCCGACCAGTCTGCGCAGGGGGGAGCCCGGCTTCAGCAGGTGTCGCTGGCCCACCACCTCGTCGAGGGTGCGCGGGCGCATCCGGACCGCCAGGGGGCTGCCGGTCGGGTCCTTCTCCTGGCGTTCTTCTGCTGCGGCGGTGAACAGGTCGGGCTCCACGCTGAAACCCTAAGGCACCGCACCGACAAACCCGGGTCGGGTGATCAGCTGGTCCAGAACTCCCACCAGCGGGTCAGGATCAGCATGCCGATGATGCCGATGTGCAGGACCGGCATGACCCAGGTGAACTCGCCGAAGAAGCTCTTCAGCCAGCCCGGGGCGGGCAGGAAGCCCTGGCGGATGTTGAACGACGTCACGTACCAGAACATGATGATCGTGGCGGCCCAGGCCAGGCAGCACCACAGGCACAGGGCGTTGATCCGGTACAGGGACTGGAACATCAGCCAGGCGCAGAAGACCACACCGAAGAGGGTGCCCGCGTTGAAGGTGAGCCAGTACCAGCGCGGGAAGCGGGCCCGGGCGAGCAGGCTCACGCCGACGCAGACGACGATGCCGTAGGTGACGAGGCCGAGCATCGGGTTGGGGAAGCCGAAGACGGAGGCCTGGTCGCTCTCCATGACACTGCCGCAGGAGACGACGGGGTTGAGGCTGCACCCGGGGACGAACGTCTCGCCCTTGACCTTGGCCTCGAGCAGCTTGAACTTGTCGAGCGTGATCACCCACGCGGCGAGCACACCGGCGGCACCGGTGATCACCAGGAGCAGGGCGAGCGCCCGGCTCGCGCCCTCCGTGCGCGGCGCGGAGGCGTTGCGCTGCGGTGCGGCCGAGGGTTCGGGCTCCATGTCGACGTCCCTGACTGTCGTCTTGCTCATCACGCCGATTCCGTCACTGGAGAGTGTGGACCTGCTTCGGGCAGGGGCCATTGTGCCGTACGGAGCTGTGGTTCCGCCGTTGAGCGGGCGTAAGGACATACCGGTGTTCGCCCGTGAGCGTGCGGTTTCGGCCGCCGTCCGGGGGCGGCCGTACATACGCTCCACCCCGGACCATCCGGTCGGGTGAAGCCGCCCGTACGCATTGACGACGACTCGACGACGAAGGCGCCGGTGCCCTGTGCGGGCATCCGGCGCCTTCCTCCGTACGGGGGGTCAGCCGAGCCGTGACTCCAGCTCCGCCACGATCTCGTTGACGCCGACCGCCGTCTGCTCGCCGGACTCCATGTCCTTGAGCTGGACGACGCCCTCGGCGAGGTCGCGTTCGCCCAGTACCAGGGCGTAGCGGGCGCCTGAGCGGTGGGCGGCCTTCATCGCGGCCTTCAGGCCCTTGCCGCCGTAACCGAAGTCGGCGGCCACGCCGTTCTTGCGCAGCTCGGTGACCTTGGCGAACAGCACCCGGCGGGCCTCCTCGCCGAGCGGGACGGCGAACACGCTGGTGGTGGCGGGGAGTTCGAGCTCGACACCCTCCGCCTCCAGGGCCAGCACCGTGCGGTCGACGCCCAGGGCCCAGCCGACGGACGGCAGCGCGGGGCCGCCGATCATCTCGGACAGGCCGTCGTAGCGGCCGCCGCCGCCCACCGCGGACTGGGAGCCGAGACCGTCGTGGACGAACTCGAAGGTGGTGCGCGTGTAGTAGTCCAGGCCGCGCACCAGCTTGGGGTCGTCCTCGAAGGAGACGCCCGCCGCCGTGATCAGCTCGCGGACCTCCTCGTGGTACGCCTTGCAGGCGTCGCAGAGGAAGTCGCGCAGCAGGGGCGCGCCGGTCAGCTGCTTCTGCACCGACTCGCGCTTGTCGTCCAGGACGCGCAGCGGGTTGATCTCCGCGCGGCGCAGGGTGTCCTCGTCCAGGTCGAGGCCGCGCAGGAAGTCCTGCAGCGCGGCCCGGTACACCGGGCGGCACTCCTGGTCGCCGAGGCTGTTGAGCAGGATGCGGAAGTCGCTCAGGCCCAGCGAGCGGTACGCCTGGTCGGCGAGGATGATCAGTTCGGCGTCCAGCGCCGGGTCCTCCGCGCCGATCGCCTCGGCGCCGACTTGGGAGAAGTGGCGGTAACGGCCCTTCTGGGGGCGCTCGTAGCGGTAGTAGGAGCCCGAGTACCAGAGCTTGACCGGGAGGTTGCCCGCCTTGTGCAGGTTGGCCTCCAGGGCGGCGCGCAGCACGGAGGCGGTGCCCTCGGGGCGCAGGGCGAGCCGGTCGCCGCCCTTGGTCTCGAAGGCGTACATCTCCTTGGTGACGATGTCGGTGGACTCGCCGACACCGCGCGCGAACAGTTCGACGTTCTCGAAGCCGGGCGTCTCGATGTAGCCGTAGCCGGAGCCCCGCAGCGGGGCGGCGATCGCCTCGCGCACGGCGAGGTACTTGGCGCTGTCCGGCGGGATCAGGTCGTACGTGCCCTTGGGGGCCTTGAAGGTGCTCACGGAAGTCTCTCGTCACATTCCTCGTCGGGGAGCCTCGGTCGTGGCTCCCTGGCCGTCCGCCACCTGCCGCAGATACGGGTTGGTGGCGCGCTCCTGGCCGATGGTCGTCTGGGGGCCGTGGCCGGACAGCACCACGGTCGAGTCGTCGAGCGGCAGGCACACGCGGGCCAGCGAGTCGAGCATCTCGGCCATGTCACCGCCGGGCAGGTCGGTGCGTCCGATGGAGCCGGCGAACAGCAGGTCGCCCGAGAACATGACCGGCGGGATGTCCGCCGCCTCGGGCAGGCCGAAGGTCACCGACCCCTTGGTATGGCCCGGCGCGTGGGAAACGGTCAGCTCCAGACCGGCCAGTTCCAGCTTCGCGCCGTCGGTGAGCTCCTTGACGTCGTCCGGCTCCCCCACCGTCAGTTCGCCCATCAGCGGCATGCCGATGGCGCGGCCGATGCCCTTCTCGGGGTCGCTCATCATGTACCGGTCCTCGGGGTGGATCCAGGCCGGCACGTCGTGCGCCCCGCACACCGGGACGACCGAGGCGACGTGGTCGATGTGGCCGTGGGTGAGGACGACGGCCACGGGCTTGAGCCGGTGCTTGCGGACCGCCTCCGCGACGCCGTCGGCGGCCTGGTGGCCGGGGTCGATGATCACGCACTCCTCGCCGGCGGCGGGGGCGACGAGATAACAGTTCGTCCCCCAGGCCCCGGCGGGGAACCCGGCAATGAGCACGATCGTCCTTCGTTGTGTCGATACGGGAGACTTGCGACGGGGCTGCGCCCGTGGTCAGAGCCTACCGGCGCTGCCGATTCCTCAGCGAACCCATATACGGTACGGGGCACACGCAGGCGGTCGGCTCACCGCACGCACGCACGCGTACCGGCCGGCACACGAGACGCATGAGGAGAGAACCCGGTGGTCAGCCAGGAACAGCGGCGGCGTCAGCTCGCCCGGGAGAAGTTCTTGCGGCAGCAGCAGCGGCGCACCCAGGCGCGGCGGAAGTCGCGGACGCGCAACTCGGTGATCGCGTCCGTGCTCGGTGTGGTCCTCGTGGGCGGCCTCGCGCTGTACACGACCGGGGCGCTCGAGCAGGACGACGACAAGACCAACGCGAACGCGGAGGTCACGCCGAGCGCCTCGGCGCCGAGCAAGGCGCCGGACCCGTGCGACAAGCCCGCCGAGGGCAAGGTCGAGTCGCAGACCTGGAAGAAGGAGCCGGCGGTCGCCATCGACAAGTCGGCGAAGTACACCCTGAAGCTGGACACGACCTGTGGCGGGATAGACGTGGCGCTGAAGGCGTCGGCGGCCCCGCACACGGTCAACTCGTTCGACTTCCTGGCGAAGAAGGGCTACTTCGACCACAGCACGTGCCACCGGCTCACCACGAACGGCATCTACGTGCTGCAGTGCGGTGACCCGACGGGCACCGGCACCGGCGGTCCCGGTTACACGATCCCGGACGAGAACCTGAAGGACAAAAGCCTGAAGGACAACATCTACCCGGCGGGCACGGTCGCGATGGCCAACACCGGGCAGAAGGACAGTGGCGGCAGCCAGTTCTTCCTGGTCTACCAGGACAGCCAGCTTCCGCCCAGCTACACCCCGTTCGGCACCATCTCGGACGCCGGCATGAAGGTGCTGAAGAAGATCGCCGACGCCGGGGAGAGCACCGGGGCGGGTGACGGGGCGCCCAACGCGACGGTCGTCATCGACAAGGCGACCGTCACCGAATCCTGACCCCCAACTGCGGAATTTCGGTCGCGCGGGATGCGGACAGGCATCCCGTCGGTCGCCTATGTTGGCCGTGACGAAACTGTGGACGATGCCCGGGGGAGCTTCGAGGCCCCCTCGACGGCATCATGTGGAGGAGGCGCTGTGAGCAGCGACCCGTGGGGCCGCGTCGACGAGACGGGGACCGTGTACGTGCGTACGGCCGACGGCGAGCAGGTCGTCGGTTCCTGGCAGGCCGGCTCCCCCGAGGAGGCGCTGGCCTACTTCGAGCGCAAGTACGAGGGCCTGGTTGTCGAGATCGGCCTCCTCGAGAAGCGAGTGAAGACCACCGACCTGTCGTCCAAGGACGCCCAGACCGCGATCGGGCACCTGCGCGAGCAGGTGGACGCGCACCACGCGGTCGGCGACCTGGCCGCCCTCAGGGTCCGGCTGGACAAGCTCGTGGAGCTGGTGGAGGCGCGCCGCGAGGAGCGCAAGGCTCAGCGGGCCAAGCAGTCCGACGAGGCGCGTCACGCCAAGGAGGCGCTGGTCGTCGAGGCGGAGGAGCTGGCGCAGTCCGACCAGTGGCGGGCCGCCGGTGAGCGGCTGCGGTCCCTGGTGGACACCTGGAAGGGCCTGCCGCGGCTGGACCGCAAGTCGGACGACGAACTGTGGCACCGGTTCTCGCACGCGCGGTCGGCGTTCTCCAAGCGGCGCAAGCAGCACTTCGCCCAGTTGGACGCGCAGCGCGAGGATGCCCGCCAGGCCAAGGAGCGGCTGGTCGCGGAGGCCGAGTCGCTGTCGAACTCGACGGACTGGGGGCCGACGGCCGCCCGTTACCGCGATCTGATGACGGAGTGGAAGGCCGCGGGACGCGCCCAGCGCGAGCACGAGGACGACCTGTGGAACCGCTTCCGCGGTGCCCAGGACGTCTTCTTCGCCGCCCGCAGCTCGGTCTTCGCCGAGCGTGACGCGGAGCAGACCGAGAACCTCAAGCTCAAGGAGGAGCTGGCCGAGGAGGCCGAGAAGCTTCTGCCGATCACGGATCTGAAGGCCGCGCGGGCCACGTTCCGCGGGATCAACGAGCGCTGGGAGGCCATCGGCCATGTGCCGCGGGACGCCCGCCCGAAGGTCGAGGGCCGGATGCACACCGTGGAGCGGGCCCTGCAGGAGGCCGAGGAGTCCGAGTGGCGCCGGACGAACCCGGAGGCACGCGCGCGTGCCGCGGGTCTGACCGGTCAGCTCCAGGCCGCCGTGGACAAGCTGAAGGGTCAGATCGAGCAGGCCGGGGCGCAGGGCAACACCGCCAGGGCGGAAAAGCTCGAGCGGGAGCTGGAGGGCCGCCAGGCCCTGCTGGACCAGGCGTTGAAGGGTCTGCACGAGTTCGGCGGCTGAACTCTCGCACGGCACACGAAAGGGGGGCTCCCGTACCCGAGGTACGGGAGCCCCCCTTTCGTGTGCCTGTCGTCCTCTACGTGCGGTTGCGGGCCGAGGTCACCCGGTAGACGTCGTAGACGCCCTCCACGCCGCGTACGGCCTTCAGAACGTGGCCGAGGTGCTTCGGGTCACCCATCTCGAAGGTGAAGCGGGAGGTGGCGACGCGGTCGCGGGAGGTCTGGACGGCCGCGGAGAGGATGTTGACGTGCTGGTCGGACAGGACGCGGGTGACGTCCGACAGCAGCCGGGAGCGGTCGAGTGCCTCGACCTGGATGGCGACCAGGAAGACCGAGGACTGGGTGGGCGCCCACTCGACCTCGAGGATCCGCTCGGGCTCGCGGGACAGCGAGTCGACGTTGACGCAGTCGCTGCGGTGCACCGAGACACCGCTGCCCCGGGTCACGAAGCCGATGATCGGGTCACCGGGCACCGGCGTGCAGCAGCGGGCCAGCTTGACCCAGACGTCCTCGACGCCCTTGACGACGACGCCGGGGTCTGCGCTGGAGCGGCGCTTGCGGCTGCGGGCAGGCGGGACCGACTCGTCGATCTCCTCGGTGGCGGCCTCCTCGCCGCCGAGGGCCTGGACGAGCTTCTGCACGATGTTCTGCGCGGAGACGTGGCCCTCGCCGATCGCCGCGTACAGCGCGGAGATGTCCGAGTAGCGCATCTCGTGCGCCAGGGTGACCAGGGAGTCGCCGGTGAGGATGCGCTGGATCGGCAGGTTCTGCTTGCGCATCGCGCGGACGATGGAGTCCTTGCCCTGCTCGATGGCCTCGTCGCGGCGCTCCTTGGAGAACCAGGCGCGGATCTTGTTGCGGGCGCGCGGTGACTTGACGAAGCCGAGCCAGTCGCGGGAGGGGCCGGCGCCGGCCGCCTTGGAGGTGAAGACCTCCACCAGGTCGCCGTTGTCGAGGGTCGACTCCAGCGGTACGAGGCGGCCGTTGACCCGCGCCCCGATGGTGCGGTGGCCGACCTCGGTGTGGACGGCGTACGCGAAGTCCACCGGTGTGGCACCGGCGGGAAGCGCTATGACGTCGCCCTTGGGAGTGAAGACGAAGACCTCGTTGCGGGATAGGTCGAAGCGCAGCGACTCCAGGAACTCGCCGGGGTCCTCGGTCTCCTTCTGCCAGTCGAGGAGTTGCCGCAGCCACGCCATGTCGTTGATGGCGGCCGAGTCCCTGCCGGCCTTGCCGACCGCCTTGGGCACGTCCGTGCGCACCTTGGAGGCGCCGGCGACGGCCTCCTGCTTGTACTTCCAGTGCGCGGCGATGCCGTACTCGGCGCGGCGGTGCATGTCGAAGGTGCGGATCTGCAGCTCGACGGGCTTGCCGCCGGGGCCGATGACCGTCGTGTGCAGCGACTGGTACATGTTGAACTTGGGCATCGCGATGTAGTCCTTGAACCGGCCGGGGACCGGGTTCCATCGCGCATGCACGGTGCCGAGGGCCGCGTAGCAGTCGCGGACGGTGTCCACGAGGACGCGGATGCCCACCAGGTCGTAGATCTCCGCGAAGTCACGGCCGCGGACGATCATCTTCTGGTAGACGCTGTAGTAGTGCTTGGGGCGGCCGGTGACGGTGGCCTTGATGCGGGCGGCGCGCAGGTCCTGCTGCACCTCGTCGGTGACGATGGCGAGGTACTCGTCGCGCTTGGGCGCGCGCTCGGCGACCAGACGGACGATCTCGTCGTACATCTTGGGGTAGAGGATCGCGAAGGCGAGGTCCTCCAGCTCCCACTTGATGGTGTTCATGCCCAGGCGGTGGGCGAGCGGCGCGTAGATCTCCAGGGTCTCGCGCGCCTTCTTCTCCTGCTTCTCGCGCTTGAGGTAGCGCATGGTGCGCATGTTGTGCAGGCGGTCGGCGAGCTTGATGACCAGGACGCGGGGGTCCTTGGCCATGGCGACGACCATCTTGCGCACGGTCTCGGCCTGCGCGGCCTCACCGAACTTGACCTTGTCCAGCTTGGTGACGCCGTCGACGAGCAGGGTGACCACGTCGCCGAAGTCGCGGCGCAGGTCCTCCAGGCCGTACTCGGTGTCCTCGACGGTGTCGTGCAGCAGTCCGGCCATCAGCGTGGCCGGGTCCATGCCCAGCTCGGCGAGGATGGTGGTGACGGCGAGCGGGTGCGTGATGTACGGGTCGCCGCTCTTGCGCTTCTGGCCGCGGTGCCAGCGCTCGGCGACCTGGTAGGCGCGCTCGATCTGGCGGAGCGTGGCGTTCTCGATCTTGGGGTCGTTGCTGCGGACGATCCGCAGCAGCGGCTCGAGCACCGGGTTGTACGGGTTCGCGCGCTGGACGCCGAGCCGGGCGAGGCGGGCACGGACGCGGTTGGACGAGCCGGAGCGCGGCTGCCCGGTGTTGGGGCGGGCCAGGGGCGCGGAGCGCTCGGGTGATGCGGGTCCCCCCGCTCGAGCGGAGTCGAGGGTGGGGGACGGCTTGGGGCGCGGCTGCTCGGGCTTTTCGACCGGCGTGGACCGGGCGTGCTGGACCGGCTCACGCGTGTCGTTCTTCGCGTGGGGCGCGCTCGGCGCGGGCTTGGCCGCGGCCGCCGAGGCGGACTCGGGCTTGGCGGCGGTCAGGGGCTGGGCCTCGTCTGGCAAGAGGGCTCCTCGTGCGCGATCCGGGTCCCCGGTCAGGCTCCGGAAATCCCATGGTAGCGATCCCGCGCCCGCGGATCGCCTGCGGGCGGATGTGAGGACGGTCCACTCCCGGAACACCCGAGGCGGGCACCGGATTCCTCCGGGCCCGCCCGAGCGGTGTTTCCTGGGCACGGTTCGCATGCGACACCGCTGGTCAGACCGTGAGCAGCGCCTCCAGCGGGGCACCGGCCAGGGCCGGTTCCAGGCGGGCGCGGCCGCCGAGGAAACCGAGTTCCATCAGTACGGCCAGTCCCGCGACCTCGGCGCCCGCCCTGCGGATGAGCTGGACCGACGCCTCGGCGGTGCCGCCGGTGGCGAGGACGTCGTCGACCACCAGAACGCGGTCGGCGGCGCTCAGGTCCTCCGCGTGCACCTCGATCTCGGCGGATCCGTACTCCAGGTCGTAGGCCTGGCTGAGGGTGGCTCCGGGGAGCTTGCCCGCCTTGCGTACGGGGATGAAGCCGAGGCCCGCGCGGATGGCGACCGGGGCGCCGAGGATGAACCCGCGGGCCTCCAGGCCGACGACCTTGGTGGCGCCGGTGGCGCGGGCGATGTCGGCCAGGGCGTCGCTGAGCGCGGCGAACGCCGCGGGGTCCGCCAGGAGCGGGGTGATGTCCTTGAACATCACGCCCGGCTCCGGGTAGTCCGCCACGTCCCGGATGCGACTGAGCAGCAACGCCGAGATGTCCGTGAGCTCGGTCATCGGCGCTTCCCCGAGGGACGGCCGCGGCCGCGGGCGCGGGTGGCCGACTGGTCGCGCGGGCCGACGACCGCGGGTGCGGTGTCCTCCGGCTCGTCGTCGTAGTCCTCACCGGTGGCCGGGGCCTCCTGCGCCTCACCCGTGACCGCGCCCTGGGCGCGCTTGGCCAGGACGCGCTTCTTCAGCGACTTCATCGCCGGCTCGCGCTCCTTGAGGTCGGCGACGAGCGGGGTGGCGATGAAGATCGAGGAGTACGCACCGGCGGCGAGGCCGACGAACAGCGACAGCGAGATGTCGTTCAGCATGCCGGCGCCGAGGACACCGCCACCGATGAACAGCAGGCCGCCGACCGGCAGCAGCGCGACCACCGTGGTGTTGATGGAACGGACCAGGGTGCTGTTGATGGAACGGTTGGCGATCTCGCTGTAGGTCCAGCGGGTCTGCTTGGTGATGTCCCTGGTCTGTTCCTTGAGGCTGTCGAAGACGACGACCGTGTCGTACAGCGAGTAGCCGAGGATGGTGAGCAGACCGATCACCGTGCCCGGCGTCACCTCGAAGCCGACCAGGGCGTAGATGCCGACGGTGATGGTGATGTCGTGGATCAGGGCGACGAACGCGGCGAGTGCCATGCGCCACTCGAAGGCGATCGCCAGGTAGAGCACGACCAGGACGAGGAAGATGCCGAGGCCCTGCCAGGCCTTGTTGGCGATCTGCTCACCCCAGCTGGGACCGACCAGTTCGGCGTTGAGCTGCTCACCGTCGACCTTGAGGTCCTCGGCGAGCGTGTCCTTGATCCTGTCCGACGTGTTGGTGTCGATGCCCGCGACCTGGATGCGCAGGCTGCCGTCGCCGAGCTTCTGGACGATCGCGTCGTGACCGGAGGCCTCCTCCGCGTACTCCTCGGCCGTGGCGACCGAGACGCTCATGTTCTTCGGGGTGGTGAAGACCGCTCCGCCCTGGAACTCGATGCCCATGTGCAGGCCGCGCACCGCCAGGCCGACGATGGCCGTGATGGTGATCAGGATGGAGATGCTGTACCAGATCTTGCGGTTCTTGACGAAGTCGTAGCCGACCTCGCCGTGGTGCAGTCGGGCGCCGAGGGTGCCGAGCTTCGACATCTCTCACGCCTCCTTCGTCTGGGCGGGGGCGGAGGGACGGCGGGTACGGCGCAGGGGCGGCTTCGCACCCAGCGCCTTCGGGTCGAGACCGGACCACTTGTGGCCGCTCGCGAAGAACTTCCGGCGGGCCATCAGCGTGAGCAGGGGCCTGGTGAAGAGGAACACCACCACGACGTCGAGCACGGTGGTCAGACCGAGCGTGAACGCGAAGCCCTGGACCTTGCCGACGGTGACGACGAAGAGCACCGCGGCGGCGAGGAACGACACGAAGTCGGAGACCAGGATGGTGCGCCGGGCGCGCGGCCAGGCCCGCTCCACGGAGGGGCGCAGGGTGCGGCCCTCGCGGATCTCGTCCCGGACCCGTTCGAAGAACACGATGAACGAGTCCGCCGTGATGCCGATCGCGACGATGGCACCGCACACGGCCGGCAGGTTCAGCGCGAAGCCGATGGTCGGGCCGAGCAGCG
Source organism: Streptomyces sp. NPDC020731 (assembly GCF_044334705.1). Lineage (NCBI taxonomy): Bacteria > Bacillati > Actinomycetota > Actinomycetes > Kitasatosporales > Streptomycetaceae > Streptomyces > Streptomyces sp. NPDC020731. Next base: position 85,821 of record NZ_JBIRTN010000014.1, on the reverse strand, counting down.
ACATGATCACGTAGGTGAGGGCCGCGGAGACCAGCAGGGAGGCGATGGCGATGAAGGACAGGCCGCGGTAGTAGACCAGCAGGTACAGGACGACCAGGGCGAGGCCGATGGCGCCGGCGATCAGACCGGCCTTCAGCTGCTCACCGCCGAGCGCGGCGGTGACGGTGGTGACGCTGTCCTCGCGGAAGGTCAGCGGCAGAGCGCCGTAGGACAGCATGTTCGCCAGTTCCTCCGCCGACTGCTGCGTGAAGTTGCCGGAGATCTCGGCGTTGCCGCCGGTCAGTGCCTGGCTGACGTACGGGTCGGAGACGACCTCGTTGTCCAGGACGATGGCGAACTGGTTCTGCGGGGACTGGTTCTGGGCCAGCTGGCCGGTGATGTCGGCGAACTTCTTGGCGCCCTTGTCGCTGAAGTCCATCGTCACGGTCCAGCCCGCACCGGACTGCGTGTTCAGGACGGCGTCGGCCTCGTCGACGTCCGTGCCGTCGACCGCGGCGGGACCGAGGATGTACTTCTGCCACTGGCCCTGGGAGTTCTGGCCGCAGGCCACGGTCGAGTCGGTGGACTTGGAACCGTCACCGGCCTTGGCGCGGACGCTCTCCTTGGTGCAGTCGAGCGCGGCGTACCGGGCCTGGAGCTTGCTGTCCGCGTCGCCGGAGGTGCCGCCGGTCGCGGACGGGGAGGGGCCGGCCTCGTCCTCGGCCGTGCCGCTCGGGGAGGCGGACGGGGTCTCGTCGGCCTTCAGGGCGTCGGTGACGGCGCGGCCCTGGGTGGTGGCGCTCGCCGACGGGGAGGAACCGTCGGTCGCCTTCTCCGTGGCCTCGTCGGTCGCCTTGTCCTTGTCGGAGTCCTGCTCCGAGCCGTCGCCGGTCGCGCTGGGCGTGGGAGCGGCGCCGCCACCGGCGAGTTCGGTGACGATCACGGGACGGAAGTAGAGCTTGGCGGTGGTGCCGACCTGTTCCCGGGCCTGCTTGGAATTCGTGCCCTTGGGAATGTTGACGATGATGTTGCGGGTGCCCTGCGTCTGGACCTCGGCCTCGGAGACACCGAGACCGTTGACACGGCGCTCCATGATGGAGACCGCGGTGTCCATGTTGGTCTTGTTGATCGCGGACTCCTGGCCGGCCTCGGGGACCGCCGCCAGCGTGATGCTCGTACCACCGGCCAGGTCGATGCCGAGACGCGGAGTGGTGTGCCCGGATGCGAACATGCCGCCGGTGAGCGCCACGATGGCGATCAGGATCAGAGCGAGCGAGCGCCACGGCTTACTTGTGGCGCTCGCGTTCCGTCCCTTTTTGAGTGCTGCCACCTTCTCGTACTCCCTCTCGGGCCGCCTCGCGCCGGATCGACGGGCGGACGGCCATGACATGGTGTCGGGACTCCGTGCGAGTCGGGCATGTCCCGGGGCGCGCGGGCAGCACCCGCGCGCCCCGGGACACGACTACTTCGCGTCGGAGTCGCCGTCGGACTTCTTCGACTGTGCGTCCGCCTTCGCCTCGTCGGCGGTGTCGGCGTCGGCCGGCTCGCCGGCCGCGTCCTTCTTGCCGAGGTCGACAGGCGTGTCGTCGGAGGCGGCGGCAGCGTCGGAGGAGTCGTCGGTCTCGGTGAGGGAGGAGGCGTCGTCGGGGACGACGTCGGCGTCGGACTTCAGGTCGTGCTCGATGCCGTGGACGATGCGGTTGTACTCCTCGTCGGTCAGGACGGCACCGATCGAGTTCTTGGCGAACAGCAGGTCCACACCCGGGCCGGCGTCGAGAAGGACCGTGTCCTCACTGACCTCCTTGACCGTGGCGTACATGCCCCCGATGGTGCGGACGCCGGAACCGGGCTGCATCTGGTTCCGCATGTCGATGGCCTGCTGCTGCTTCTTCTTGGCCGACCGGGTCATCAGGAACATGGCCCCGATGAGCACAATGAACGGGAGGAGGGTCAGGAGACTCACGGGTCGGAACTTCCTTCACACGACCGCGATGGTGAACGGCCTGATGGTTGGGGGTATGTACTGCCGCCGACAAGGGTGGCATCGGCGGAGTCTAAGCGAGTCCGCGCGCAGGGAACAACGCTCAGCATGGCACCGGGGTTCCTGCCTGGGCCACCGCCCTCACCGTCACGCCCCGAACAGGTTCCCTTGTCCGTTTCCGGGGGCCCCCGAGCGGGGCGGCGTGAGGCCGAGATGCGCCCATGCCGCCGGGGTGGCGACCCTCCCGCGCGGGGTGCGGGCGAGCAGGCCCTCCCGTACGAGGAAGGGTTCGGCAACCTCTTCCACGGTCTCACGTTCCTCCCCGACCGCGACGGAGAGCGTGGACAGGCCGACCGGTCCGCCGCCGAACAGCTTGAGCAGGGCCTCGAGGACGGCCCGGTCCAGCCGGTCGAGGCCCCGGGAGTCGACCTCGTAGACGGCGAGGGCGGCTGCGGCGATGTCCTTGTTGATCAGTCCGTCGGCCTTGACCTGCGCGTAGTCCCGGACGCGGCGCAGGAGGCGGTTGGCGATACGGGGCGTGCCGCGGGAGCGGCCGGCGATCTCCGCGGCGCCCCGCGGGTCGATCTCCACGTCGAGGAGACTCGCCGAGCGGTGGACGACCCGCTCCAGCTCGGCCGGCTCGTAGAACTCCATGTGCGCGGTGAAGCCGAAGCGGTCGCGCAGCGGGGGCGGCAGCAGACCGGCGCGGGTGGTGGCGCCGACCAGGGTGAAGGGGGGCAGTTCGAGGGGGATGGCGGTGGCGCCGGGGCCCTTGCCGACGATCACGTCGACGCGGAAGTCCTCCATCGCCATGTAGAGCATCTCCTCGGCGGGCCTGGACATGCGGTGGATCTCGTCGAGGAAGAGGACCTCGCCCTCCTGGAGGGAGGAGAGGATCGCCGCGAGGTCGCCGGCGTGCTGGATGGCGGGGCCCGAGGTGATGCGGATGGGGGCTTCCATCTCGGCGGCGATGATCATCGAGAGGGTGGTCTTGCCGAGTCCGGGGGCTCCGGAGAGCAGCACGTGGTCGGCGGTCGCACCGCGCGCGCGAGCGGCGCGCAGCACGAGGTCGAGCTGCTCGCGGACCTTCTCCTGGCCGATGAACTCGCCCAGGTCCTTGGGGCGCAGGGCGGCCTCGACGGCCTGGTCCTCACGGTCGGCGACAGAGTCCACCAGCCGCTCGCCGGTGGCGTCGGTGTCGGTGGTGTCGTCCCAGTTCATAGGGGGTGCCTCGGCTCTCGGTACGGGCTATCGGGCGCGGTTCAGCGTCTGCAGGGCCGCCTTCAGCAGCTGCCCCACCTGCGGGGTGCCCTCGGTGGCCTCCGCCCGGGGCGCCACGGCGGACACGGCCTCGTCGGCCTCACGGGTCGCGTATCCGAGGCCGATCAGGGCGGCGTGCAGCTGGTCGCGCCAGCCGCTGGTGACCGGTGCGCCGACGGCGGGGGCGCCGAGCGGCTCGCCGAGACGGTCCTTGAGCTCGAGGAGCAGCTTCTGGGCGCCCTTCTTGCCGATGCCGGGTACCGCGGTCAGCGCCTTCTCGTCACCGGTGGCGACGGCTCTGCGCAGGGCGTCGGGGGTGTGCACGGCGAGCATCGCCTGGGCCAGCCGGGGGCCGACACCGCTGGCGGTCTGGAGCAGCTGGAAGACCTGGCGCTCGTCGTCGTCGGCGAAGCCGTACAGGGTCAGGGAGTCCTCACGGACGACGAGGGAGGTGGCGAGTTTCGCGGGCTTGCCGACGCGGAGCGTGGACAGGGTGTTCGGCGTGCACTGGACGGCCATGCCGACGCCGCCGACCTCGACCACCGCGGCGTCGGGGGCGAGGGCGGCGACCGTGCCGCTGACGAAGGCGATCATGCCGTACGGCCTTTCGATGCGTGCGGGGCTTGTGGTGCGCGGGGGGATTTCGAGGCGTGCAGGGCGACGGCCTGCTGGAGCCGGTTCTGCGCGGGGGCGCGCCAGATGTGGCAGATGGCGAGCGCGAGGGCGTCGGCGGCGTCGGCGGGCTTCGGCGGCGCGTCCAGCCGCAGCAGGCGGGTGACCATGGCACCGACCTGGGCCTTGTCGGCGCGGCCCGAGCCGGTGACGGCGGCCTTGACCTCGCTGGGCGTGTGCAGGGCGACGGGGATGCCGCGGCGGGAGGCGCACAGGATGGCGACGGCGCTGGCCTGGGCGGTGCCCATCACCGTACGCACGTTGTGCTGGCTGAAGACGCGCTCCACGGCGACGAGCTCGGGCCGGTACTCGTCCAGCCACTGTTCGAGGCCCTGCTCGACGGCGACGAGGCGGTGGCCGAGGTCGGCGTCCGCCGGCGTGCGGACGACGCCCACGCCGAGCATGGTGAGCGGCCGGCCGGCAACACCCTCCACGACGCCGACACCGCACCGGGTCAGTCCCGGGTCCACTCCCAGTACGCGCACGCGCCGGCTCCCCTCTGCGGCTGAACCGCCGCCGCTCCCGCGGACCTGGTCGATCGCCGCCGGGTTCCTCGATCGATGGTCGCGGCCCGGGGACGGTGATCTTTGACGTACGCCAGGCTAACGGCTGCCACTGACAGGCGCGGCGGGCCCGTGAGGGACATGCCCCCACGGGCCCGCCGGAATCGTCTGCACGCGGGCGGCGTTACGCGTCGACCTTCTCCATGATCTCGTCGCTCACGTCGAAGTTGGCGAAGACGTTCTGCACGTCGTCGCTGTCCTCCAGCGCGTCGATGAGCTTGAAGATCTTCTTGGCGCCCTCCTCGTCCAGCTCGACCTGCATGGTCGGGACGAAGTTGGCCTCGGCGGAGTCGTAGTCGATCCCGGCGTCCTGCAGAGCGGTGCGCACGGCGACCAGGTCGGTGGCCTCGCTGAGCACCTCGAAGTTCTCGCCGAGGTCGTTGACCTCCTCGGCACCCGCGTCCAGGACGGCGGTGAGGACGTCGTCCTCGGTCAGCTCGCCCTTGGGGACGATCACCACGCCCTTGCGGTTGAACAGGTAGGACACCGAACCCGGGTCGGCCATGGAGCCACCGTTGCGGGTCATCGCGACGCGCACGTCCGAGGCGGCGCGGTTGCGGTTGTCGGTGAGGCACTCGATGAGCACCGCGACACCGCTCGGACCGTAACCCTCGTACATGATCGTCTCGTATTCGGCGCCACCGGCCTCGAGACCGCCACCGCGCTTGATGGCGGAGTCGATGTTCTTGTTCGGCACCGACTGCTTCTTGGCCTTCTGAACGGCGTCGTAGAGGGTGGGGTTGCCCTCCAGGTCGACACCGCCCATACGCGCGGCGACCTCGATGTTCTTGATCAGCTTCGCGAAGAGCTTGCCGCGCTTGGCATCGATCACGGCCTTCTTGTGCTTCGTCGTGGCCCATTTAGAGTGGCCGGACATCTGCCTGTCTCCTTCGCGTAACCCATCTCTGCAACGAACGCAGGAATCCTACAAGGACTCGGCCGCCCGGCACGCGCGTACCAGGTCGACGAAGAGGCCGTGCACACGGTGGTCGCCGGTCAGTTCCGGGTGGAACGACGTGGCCAGCGCGTTGCCCTGGCGGACGGCGACGATGTGGCCGCCGTGCTCGGCGAGCACCTCGGCCCCGGCGCCGACGGACTCCACCCAGGGGGCGCGGATGAAGACGCCCTCCACGGGGTCGCCTTCGACGCCCTTGACGTCGACCGCGGCCTCGAAGGACTCGTTCTGCCGTCCGAAGGCGTTGCGGCGCACGATCATGTCGATGCCGCCGACGGTCTCCTGGCCCGAGCGCGGGTCGAGGATCTTGTCGGCCAGCATGATCATGCCGGCGCAGGTGCCGTAGACGGGCATGCCCTCGCGCACACGCGCGCGGAGGGGCTCCATCAGGCCGAAGAGAACCGCCAGCTTGGAGATCGTCGTGGACTCCCCGCCGGGGATGACCAGGCCGTCGACCTCGGCGAGTTCCTCGGGGCGCCTGACCGGCCTGGCCACGGCGTCGGCCGCGGCCAGGGCGACGAGGTGCTCCCGTACGTCGCCCTGGAGGGCCAGGACGCCTATGACGAGTGCGTCGCTCATGAGGGGGTTACCAGCCGCGGTTGGCGTAGCGCTCGGTCTCGGGGAGGGTGTCGCAGTTGATGCCGACCATGGCCTCGCCGAGGTTGCGGGACGCGTCCGCGATGATCTTCGGGTCGTCGTAGAAGGTGGTCGCCTTGACGATGGCGGCGGCGCGCTTGGCCGGGTCGCCGGACTTGAAGATGCCGGAGCCGACGAAGACGCCCTCGGCGCCGAGCTGGCGCATCAGCGCGGCGTCGGCCGGGGTGGCCACGCCACCGGCGGAGAAGAGGACCACGGGGAGCCTGCCCAGCTCGGCGACCTCCTTGACCAGCTCGTACGGGGCGCGCAGCTCCTTGGCGGCGGCGTACAGCTCGTTGTTGTCGTAGCCGCGCAGGCGGGCGATCTCGTTCTTGATCTGGCGCAGGTGGCGGACGGCCTCGACGACGTTGCCGGTGCCGGCCTCGCCCTTGGAGCGGATCATGGCCGCGCCCTCGGCGATACGGCGCAGGGCCTCGCCCAGGTTGGTGGCACCGCAGACGAACGGGGTGGTGAAGGCCCACTTGTCGGAGTGGTTGACCTCGTCGGCCGGGGTGAGGACCTCGGACTCGTCGATGTAGTCGACGCCGAGGGACTGCAGCACCTGGGCCTCGACGAAGTGGCCGATGCGGGACTTGGCCATCACGGGGATGGAGACCGCGCCGATGATGCCCTCGATCATGTCCGGGTCGGACATGCGGGCCACGCCGCCGTCCTTGCGGATGTCGGCCGGGACCCGCTCCAGGGCCATGACGGCGACGGCGCCCGCGTCCTCGGCGATCTTGGCCTGCTCCGGCGTGACGACGTCCATGATCACGCCGCCCTTGAGCTGCTCGGCCATGCCGCGCTTCACGCGGGCGGTGCCGGTCTCGGGACCCTGGTTTTCGGAGAGCGTGCTGGACACGAATGACCTCGCTGAGGGGAAGGAGGGGGTTTCTGCAGCACCGAGGAAACGTGAACGGACCAGTCCACAGCAAGGGCCAATGGGAAGCCGGTGGATCCTTTTCGGTCGACGGCGGTCCGGCCGTGCGGCCGGATCCCGCCGTTATGGGGCCCGCTCGATCAGGGCGGCCGGCGGCTCGTCGTCCATCTCGAAGGCCATCGGGAAGGGCGCGTGTCCGGCCAGCCGGAACCAGCGCACCTTGCGGTGCCGTCGCAGCGCCCGTGCCGCCCGTACGACATCGTTGTGGAAGCGGCGGGCCATCGGCACCCTGCGCACCGCCTCGGCGAGCTCCAGGGCCGCCTCCTCTCCCCCGGGTGCCTCCCTGACCGCGTCCACCTGCTGCGCGTCGCCGAACACCGCGCGCAGTGCCTGGCTGAGCTCGCTCTCGGCGACCTCGCGCTGCTCCTCGACCGCCTGCCGCGCGGCGTGCGCGGCCTCGTAGAGCACGATCGACGCGGCGGGGTCGAGCACGCCCGAGGTGGCCAGTTCCTGGGCCACGGAGGCACGGCGCAGCAGCTGGGCGTCGAGCGCGGCCCGTGCCGCGTCGATACGGGCGTGCAGCCGGTCCAGGCGTCCCGCCGTCCAGCTCAGATAGAGGCCGATGGCGACGAGGGCGACGAGGATCCAGATGAGGGTTGCGGTCACGGGCGGCAAGGCTACCGGGGGCGCCCTCCGGGGGCCGCGCCCCCGGACCCCCTCCCGGCCCGGACGGCCTCGTCCCCGGATTTCCCCGCTCCCGGCTTCGCTCGGGCGGGGGGACCCCCATGACGGGCCGGCTGTCCTGCGCTCAGTCCCGTGCCAGGCCCAGCCGGGCCCGCAGGCCCGTCGCGCGGTCGTCCGTCGCCACCGCCGCCGCGCCCGCCGTCACGGTCTCGTAGACCGACAGGATGTCCGCTCCGACCGTCGACCAGTCGAAGCGGCGGACGTGGGCGCTGCCGCGTTCGCGGAGCTCCGCGCGGCGCTCCGGGTCCTCCAGGAGCCGTACGGCCGTCCGGGCGAGCGCGTCCGCGTCCTCGTTGGCGAACAGTTCGCCCGCCGCTCCCCGGTCGAGGACCTGCGCGAACGCGTCCAGGTCGGAGGCGAGCACCGGCGCACCCGCCGACATCGCCTCGACCAGGATGATGCCGAAGCTCTCCCCGCCGGTGTTGGGCGCCACGTACAGGTCGACGCTGCGCAGGAGGCGGGCCTTGTCCTCGTCGCCGACCATGCCGAGGAACTCCACGCGCGGGCGCAGCTCCCTGGGCAGCGACTCGACCGCCTCCTTCTCGTCGCCGCGCCCGGCGACCAGCAGCCGTGTCTGCGGCCGGGCGGCGAGGATCTTCGGCAGGGCCTTCATCAGCACCGGCAGGCCCTTGCGGGGCTCGTCGATCCGGCCGACGAAGCCGATGGTGTCTCCCTGCCACTCCGGTCTGGGCTCGGCCTTGGCGAAGAATTCGACGTCGACGCCGTTCGGGATGACCACCGCGTCGCCGCCCAGGTGCTCGACGAGGGTGCGGCGGGCGTACTCGCTCACCGCGATCCGCGCGCTGATCTTCTCCAGGGCGGCCTGGAGGATCGCGTACGCGGCGATCATCGCGCGGGAGCGCGGGTTGGAGGTGTGGAAGGTGGCGACGATCGGCCCCTCGGCCGCCCAGCAGGTCAGCAGGCCGAGCGAGGGCGAGGTCGGCTCGTGGATGTGGACGACGTCGAAGGCGCCCTCGTGCAGCCAGCGCCGTACCCGCGCGGCGGACAGGAAGCCGAAGTTGAGCCGGGCCACCGACCCGTTGTACGGCACCGGCACCGCGCGGCCCGCCGAGACGACGTACGGCGGCAGCGGGGTGTCGTCGTCGGCCGGGGCGAGGACGGACACCTCGTGGCCGAGCCGGATGAAGTACTCGGCCAGGTCACGGATGTGGAACTGGACGCCTCCCGGCACGTCCCAGGAGTACGGGCAGACGATGCCGATCCTCACGGAGTTCCCTTCCGGTCCTGCTCGGGGGCCGTCGCGGGGTCCCGCGCGGGGTCGAGGTCCCTCAGCCACAAGCGCTGCAGCATGTGCCAGTCCTCCGGATGGTCGGCGATCCCCGTGGCGAAGGCGTCGGCCAGCGCCTGTGTCATGGCAGACGTCTTCTCGGGGCGCGTACCTGACCCGGGGACCTCGACCGGCGGATGGACCCGGCCCCGCATCACCGGCGAGTCGTCGTACCAGAGGGTCACCGGCAGCAGCCGGGCCCCGGTCTGCTGGGCGAGCAGGGCGGGTCCGGCCGGCATCCGGGCGGTCTCGCCGAAGAAGTCGACCTCGGCACCGGAGGCGGACAGGTCGCGGTCGGCGACCAGACAGACCAGTCCGCCGTCGCGCAGCCGCCGGGCCAGGGTGCCGAAGGCGGAGCCGCCGCTGTGCGGCAGCACCTCCATGCCGAGGCCCTCGCGGTAGGCGACGAAACGGTCGTACAGCGTCTCCGGCTTCAGCCGCTCGGCGACGGTGGTGAACGGTATGCCGAGCTTCGTGGTGACCCAGGCTCCGGCGAGGTCCCAGTTGGCGAGGTGCGGCAGCGCGACCACGACGCCCCTGCCGGCCGCCATGCCGTCGGTCAGGTGGTGGAGGTCCTTGACGTCGACGCCGGCCGCGACGCGCTCGGCGCTCCAGGCGGGCAGCCGGAAGGACTCCATCCAGTAACGCAGATACGACCGCATCCCCGCGCGGGAGAGTTCGGCCAGCCGCTCCGGTCCCGCGTCCGGCACGACGCGCGCGTAGTTGCTCTCCAGCCGGAGCACGCCCTTGCCGCGCCGCTTCCACGCGAGGTCGGCGACGGTCCTCCCCAGGCGCACGGCGACGGGCTCGGGGAGTTTCTTGACGGTACCCCAGCCGACGCCGTACAGGGCGTCGGCCAGCCGCTCCGGGGCGCTCACTTCGCGGCCTCGCTCCCCTGGGCCTCCTGCCGCTCCGCGGCCTCCGCCTCGGCGGACTCGCGGCGCACGGTGACCACCCGCTGGATCAGCGTGACCAGGCTGCCGACGGCGACGATCCACAGGGCGACCGGCAGCAGGTACTGGATGCCGGGCACGCCGAACGCGTGCAGGCCCGCCAGACCGGCCGCGACCAGCGAGACCACCAGCCGTTCGGCCCGCTCGACCAGCCCGTTGACGGCGACCGGCAGGCCGATCGACTCGCCGCGCGCCTTGGTGTACGACACCACCTGGCCGCTGGCCAGGCAGAAGATCGACACCGCGCACAGGGCGATGTTGTCGCCGTCCCCGGCGTACCAGAGGGCGAAGCCGCCGAAGACCGCTCCGTCGGCGACCCGGTCCAGGGTGGAGTCCAGGAAGGCCCCCCAGCGGCTGGAGCGGCCCAGCTGGCGGGCCATGTTGCCGTCGACGAGGTCGGAGAACACGAACAGCGTGATCACGACCGTGCCCCAGAAGAACTCGCCCATGGGGTAGAAGACCAGCGCGCCCGCGACCACACCGGCGGTGCCGATGAGTGTGACCGTGTCCGGGCTGACCCCCCGCCGGATGAGAAACGCGGCGAACGGTGTGAGGACACGCGTGAAAAATGCACGCGCGTACTTGTTCAGCATGGCCTTCCCGACGGTCGGTGGGGCCGCGTGGCCCCTGCTGGCCACCCGGCGGGCCCAATCGTAGCCACGCCCGCGCGGGGGCGACGGCGGGGCACCCGTACGCCCACGCGCGGGCGGGGGTGGGGCCTGTCCGGCGGACCGTGCCGCGGACACGGGACCCGGCCCGCGCTCCCCCGCCGCCTGAAGGGCGTGGGCGGTGCCCCGGCCGCGTTGCCGCCGCTCCCCGGCTCCCCCACGCTCACGCGAGGGCACCCCCTCGTCCCCGCTCACCCGGGCCGCGGGGCGCCGCCGGTTCCCTCCGGCTCGGCCCGCCGGCCGGGGCCGGTCCGGCGGCGCGGTCCGGACCGCCGTGAGCAGGGCCGGACGCCGGGATCACGTCCTTCGTATGGACGCACCGTGACGGGAGTGGAAAGCTCGAAGGACCGCGGGCGTCGCCGGAGCCGCACCGCACGCGGATTCCGCGGGTCCGCGCCCACAGTGACCTCACCGTGCACGGGAGGCAGGACCATGGGCGACAAGGCGCACACACACCCCGGAGCCGCCGGCAGGGCGCAGGCGGCCGACCACCCCACGTCCGTACGGAATGTGGTGCTGGTCGGCCACTCCGGATCGGGCAAGACGACTCTGGTGGAGGCTCTCGCGCTGACCGCGGGGGCGGTGAACCGGGCGGGCCGCGTGGAGGACGGCGGCACCGTCTCCGACTACGACGACATCGAGCACCGGCAGCAGCGCTCCGTACAGCTCTCCCTGGTGCCCCTCGAATGGGACGGCATCAAGGTCAATCTTCTGGACACCCCCGGATACGCCGACTTCGTCGGGGAACTCAGGGCCGGTCTGCGGGCGGCGGACGCGGCCCTCTTCGTCGTCTCGGCCTCGGACGGCGTGGACGGCTCGACCCGCATGGTGTGGGACGAGTGCGCGGCGGTCGGCATGCCGCGCGCCATCGTCGTCACGCACCTGGAGGCGGCCCGCGCGGACTTCGAGGGGATGACCCGCGTCTGCGCGGAGACGTTCGGCGGCGACGACCCCGACGCCGTCCTGCCGCTGTACCTGCCTCTGCACGGTCCGGAGGGACCCGACGGGCACGCGCCCGTGACGGGTCTGACCGGACTGCTGTCGCAGAAGCTGTTCGACTACTCCACGGGCGAGCGCAAGGAGTCCGAGCCCGGCGAGGACCAGCTGCCGCTGATCGAGGAGGCCCGCGGCCGGCTCATCGAGGGGATCATCGCCGAGAGCGAGGACGAGACCCTCATGGACCGCTATCTCGGCGGCGAGCAGGTCGACGTCGGGACGCTCGTCGAGGACCTGGAGCGGGCGGTCGCGCGCGGGGCGTTCTTCCCCGTCCTGGCCGCCGCGCCCGCCGCCGACGGCGCACGCCAGGGACTCGGCACGGTCGAACTGCTGGAGCTGATCACCGGCGGCTTCCCGACCCCGCTGGAGCACGGCACCCCGAGCGTGACCACCGTCGACGGCAGGCCGCGCGAGCTGAAACCGTGCGACCCGGACGCCCCGCTGGTCGCGGAGGTCGTGAAGACCTCCTCCGACCCGTACGTCGGCAGGCTCTCCCTGATCCGGCTCTTCTCCGGCACCCTGCGCGCCGACCAGACCGTGCACGTCTCCGGACACGGACTCGCCGACCGCGGCCACGAGGACCACGACGTCGACGAGCGGATCGGCGCCCTGTCCACGCCGTTCGGCAAACAGCAGCGGCCCGTCTCCCACGTCATCGCGGGCGACCTCGCGTGCGTGGCGAAGCTCAGCCGCGCGGAGACCGGGGATACCCTGTCCGCCAAGGACGACCCGCTGCTCATGGAGCCGTGGGACATGCCCGATCCCCTGCTGCCGCTGGCCATCCAGGCGCACAGCAAACCCGACGAGGACAAGCTCTCGCAGGGTCTGTCCCGGCTCGTGGCCGAGGATCCGACGATGCGGCTGGAACAGAACCAGGACACCCACCAGGTGGTGCTGTGGTGCCTGGGCGAGGCGCACGCGGACGTGGCCCTGGAACGCCTGCGCAGCCGCTACGGCGTCCGGGTCGACGTCGTGCCCCACCGCGTGTCGCTCAGGGAGACCTTCGGCGGCAAGGCCGCCGGACGCGGCCGGCACGTCAAACAGTCCGGCGGGCACGGACAGTTCGCCATCTGTGAGATCGAGGTGGAGCCGCTGCCGAACGGCTCGGGCATCGAGTTCGTGGACAAGGTGGTCGGCGGCGCGGTGCCGCGCCAGTTCATCCCCTCCGTCGAGAAGGGCGTACGGGCCCAGGCCGTCAAGGGGGTCGCCGCGGGGCATCCGCTCATCGACGTGCGGGTGACCCTGCTGGACGGCAAGGCGCACTCCGTGGACTCCTCCGACGCCGCGTTCCAGACGGCCGGCGCGCTGGCCCTGCGGGAGGCGGCCTCGGACGCGAGGATCCATCTGCTGGAGCCGGTGGCCGAGGTGAGCGTCCTGATCGGCGACGACTACGTCGGCCCCGTGATGAGCGACCTGTCCGGCCGGCGCGGCCGGGTGCTCGGCACCGAGCAGTCGCCCGACGGACGCACCCTCATCAAGGCCGAGGTCCCGGAGATCGAGATCGGCCGGTACGCCGTCGACCTGCGCTCCCTCTCGCACGGCACCGCCCGCTTCAGCCGGCGCTACGCGCGGCACGAACCCATGCCGCCGCAAGTGGCGGAACGGGTCAAGGAAGAGTCGCGTACCGCCTCGTAGTCGGCTCCGGGCGCCCCCGGCGAGAACCGGCGGGCGCCCGCGTACGCGCCTCGCACCGGGGCGACTTCGGAATGCTTCACTCCGTAGCGGCGGACGGCTTCGGCCGTCCGCCGACGGACGACAGTGGGTACGGATACGCTGAAGACCTGATCAACAGGTGTGCGCAGCAGGGAAGTCGGGAAGGCCGCAAGACGACAGTCGCGGCGATCGGGGGCGGGAATGACCGTTGAGAGCGGTTACGCGGACTTCTTCGGTCCGCAGGTGCCGCGCACAGGCGACGAGGGGCAGACGCCGACGTTCGCGCTGGCCTCGGCGGCCTATCGGGACAACGAGGCCGAGGAGATACTCAAGGCCAACAACGAGTGGCACAAGTCGGCCGTCGGCAAGCCCAGGGTGAAGCTGTTCCGGCCGAATCTGGGCGAGGCGTTCTCCAGGGCGGTCATCGACCGGATGCTGGGCTCCGGCCGCGCGCCGCTCATCCAGTCCTTCGGCACCCAGCCCCAGGTGGTGGTCGAGCACTCGCTGGCGGCGCACCGCATCCGCCGCGAGCGGGACAACTGGCTGAGCGCCGTCATGGTCCTGTGCGGGCTGCTCTTCCTGCCCGGTCTGCTCGTGTGGCTGCTGGTCTTCCAGATCCGTACGACGATGTCCAGGCGCGAGGACAGACGGGCGGGCGCGCTGGCCACCACCCTGCTGGTCGCGGTGGGCGCCCTCGCCGTGCTGTTCCTGCTCCGCATGCCGTTCGACGGGTTCTGGGGCTGGTACGCGCGCGCGTCGGTGGTCGCCCCGGTGCTGGGCTGGTTCTGGGCCAAGCGGATCTGCGAGCGCACGGCGAGGGACCTGCGTGAGCGCTGGGACAGCCTGCTCTCCGGCAGCAGCGTCGGCGCCAAGGTGCCCGAGGCGGTGCCGAGCAGTCCCGGCGAGACGGCGGCCGAGCAACTGCGCCAGTCCCTGGCCCGGCTCAGCGCCGAACAGCAGTCCAACTCGGTCTTCTACGCCGGGCCCAAGGGCATACTCGGCATGGGCACCCGCTGGGGCAGCTGGCAGCTCGCCGAGGAACTGGTGCCCGTCGACCCGGACCGGGAGATCAACCCGTTCCGCAGCTGGGACGTCATCAGGTCCATCCACGACCGGCTGCGGATGCTGGAGCGCGGACCGCTGCACACCGGCGGCTTCCCCAAGCCGTCGGTACGGCACTGGATCGTCACGCCGATCGGGGAGAACGCCACGGCGGTGTCCCGGCCGGAGGGCACGGACGTCGAGGCGTACCAGATCAAGTCGCACGCCATACAGGACATCTGCAACAAGCAGCAGTTCGGCGCGGGCGACCGGCACTACCTGGGCGTGCAGTGGACGCTGTGGGACGGCCAGTTGGTGATCACCATGCTGATCACCGTGACCGTGCTGCACGAGACGCTGCGCATCGAGGTCACCGGGCACGCGCTGGGGCCGGTGCACTCGCTGTTCACCAGCAAGCCTGCGGCCAAGGAGAAGGAGGTCCAGAAGTCGATCAGGTTCTGGGAGACCCGGAAGGTGAAGCTCCCGCTGGTCGACTCGGACGAGGTGGTACGCCTGGCCGCCCGGGCGCCGCTGACCTGGTACCCGCCGCTGCTGTACTGGCTGGGCGGCAAGCTGAGCCTGCCGGAGCCGTTCGGTCTGCGGCACGCGTGGGCGGACAAGCCGTGGCGGCACCGGTTCATGGCGGACGACGCGTTGCGGGCGGCCGCGCCCGTGCTGCGGGTGGTGCACTCGGCGGCCATCAAGGTGCTGGAGGAGAACGGGGTGGACACGGAGAAGTTCGGGTCGCGGTCGTCGTTCCTCAGCACGGCGGTGCAGGACGCTTCGCCGCGCAAGGCGGACGTGTACGACGCGTAGGGGCTGGGCGGGGGTGGGTTTGCTCACCCCCGCTTGCGGGGTGCCTCCCGGGCCCTTCAGGCACTGAGGGAGGCACGACTGCCCGCCGCTACGTGGGCCAGGCCTCCGCCAGCATCTTCCTCGTGTCCGCCAGCAGCTGCGGCAGTACCTTCGTGTGGCCGACCACCGGCATGAAGTTCGTGTCGCCGCCCCAGCGCGGCACGACGTGCTGGTGCAGGTGCGCGGCGATGCCCGCGCCCGCGACCGTGCCCTGGTTCATGCCGATGTTGAAGCCGTGCGCGCCCGACGCCGTACGCAGCGCCGTCATCGCCTGCTTGGTGAGCTCGGCGAGCTCCGCCGTCTCCGCCACGGTGAGGTCCGTGTAGTCGGCCACATGCCGGTACGGCACGGTCATCAGATGGCCGCCCGTGTACGGGTAGAGGTTGAGCACCGCGTAGACCCGCTCGCCGCGCCGCAGGACCAGCCCGTCCTCGTCGGACTTGGCCGGGATGGAGCAGAAGGGACAGCCGTCGTCGGCGCCCGGGCCGCTCGGCTTGTTCTCACCCTGGATGTACGCCATCCGGTGGGGCGTCCACAGACGCTGGAACGCGTCCTGCGTGCCCACTCCCCACTGCTGCTCCGGCTCACTCGTCATGCGTGCAGCATATGGCGTCACCCCAGGGCCGTGGAGAAGGCCCCCGGGATCGCTCCCGGGGGCCTCGGGGTCATCCGCGCGGTCAGACCTGCGTCCGCTCCTCGACGACCTTCGCGATCTTCGCGATGGCCTCGTCGACGGGAATGCCGTTCTCCTGGGATCCGTCGCGGTAGCGGAAGGAGACGGCGCCGTTCGCCATGTCCTCGTCGCCCGCGATGACCATGAAGGGCACCTTCTGCTTCTGGGCGTTGCGGATCTTCTTCTGCATGCGGTCCGAGGAGGAGTCGACCTCGACGCGCAGCCCCTGCTTGCGGGCCGCGTCCGCGAACTTCTCCAGGTACTCGACGTGCGCGTCACCGATCGGGATGCCGATCGCCTGGACCGGGGCGAGCCACGCCGGGAACGCGCCCGCGTAGTGCTCCAGGAGCACCGCGAAGAACCGCTCGATCGAGCCGAAGAGCGCGCGGTGGATCATGACCGGGCGGGTCTTGGAACCGTCCGCGCCGGTGTACTCCAGGTCGAAGCGCTCCGGCAGGTTGAAGTCGAGCTGGATGGTCGACATCTGCCAGGTGCGGCCGATCGCGTCCTTGGTCTGGACGGAGATCTTCGGGCCGTAGAAGGCGGCGCCGCCCGGGTCCGGGACCAGGGGCAGGCCCTGCTTCTCGGCGACCTGGCGCAGCGTCTCGGTGGCCTCCTCCCATGCCTCGTCGGAGCCGACGAACTTCTCCGGGTCCTTGGTGGACAGCTCCAGGTAGAAGTCGGTCAGGCCGTAGTCGCGCAGCAGGTTCAGCACGAAGGTGAGCGTCTTGTCGAGCTCCTCCGACATCTGCTCGCGGGTGCAGTAGATGTGCGCGTCGTCCTGGGTGAAGCCGCGGGCCCGGGTCAGACCGTGCACGACGCCCGACTTCTCGTACCGGTACACGGTGCCGAACTCGAACAGGCGCAGCGGCAGTTCGCGGTAGGACCGGCCGCGCGCGTCGAAGATCAGGTTGTGCATCGGGCAGTTCATGGGCTTGAGGTAGTAGTCCACGCCCTCGTCGAGCTGCATGGGCGGGTACATGCCGTCGGCGTACCAGTCCAGGTGGCCCGAGGTCTCGAAGAGCTTCCCCTTCGTCGCGTGCGGGGTGTAGACGAACTCGTAGCCCTCCTCCTCGTGGCGGCGCCGCGAGTAGTCCTCCATGACCCGGCGGACGACGCCGCCCTTGGGGTGGAAGACGGCGAGGCCGGAGCCGATCTGCTCCGGGATGGAGAACAGGTCCAGCTCGGAACCCAGCTTGCGGTGGTCGCGCTTCTCGGCCTCGGCGAGGAACTCCAGGTGCGCCTTCAGCTCGTCCTTGGACGGCCAGGCGGTGCCGTAGATGCGCTGGAGCATCGGGTTCTTCTCGCTGCCTCGCCAGTAGGCGGCGGCGTTGCGCATCAGCTTGAAGGCCGGGATGTTCCGGGTGGTGGGCAGGTGGGGACCGCGGCAGAGGTCCTTCCAGCACAGCTCGCCGGTCTTGGCGTCCAGGTTGTCGTAGATCGTCAGCTCGCCGGCGCCGACCTCGACGTCCGCGCCGTCGTCGTGCGAGGCGGAGCCCTTGAGGCCGATCAGCTCCAGCTTGTACGGCTCGTCGGCGAGTTCCTCGCGCGCCGCCTCGTCGGTGACGACGCGGCGGGAGAACCGCTGGCCGCGCTTCTGGATCTCCTGCATCTTCTTCTCGATGGCCTTGAGGTCATCGGGGTGGAAGGGCTTCTCGACGTCGAAGTCGTAGTAGAAGCCGTCCTTGACGGGCGGGCCGATGCCCAGCTTGGCCTCGGGGAACAGCTCCTGCACGGCCTGGGCCATGACGTGCGCGGTGGAGTGGCGCAGGATGGCGAGGCCGTCCTCGGAGGAGATCTCCACGCCCTCGACGGTCTCGCCGTCCTTGACCTCGTGGGCGAGGTCCTTGAGCTCACCGGCCACGCGCGCGGCGATGACCGAGCGCTCGCCGGCGAAGAGCTCGGCGGCCGTAGTGCCCGTCGTCACCACGCGTTCTTCCCGCTCGGAATCGCGTTGGATGATCACACGGACGTCTGACACCGGTCTCTCCTGACTGAAGGCTGTGGTCGCGGCGCCATACCGGAGCGCACGCATGGGTGCGATCGTACCGACCCGGACCCGCCGACCGCGAAATCATTCCTCGCGGTCCGGCCCGCAGGCCTCCTCGAAGAAGGCCGCGGTCTCCGCGTTCGCCTGGAGCGCCTTCATCAGCCGGTCCCGCTCGGCCTCGTCGACCTGCACCGGTGCCAGCTCGCCGACGTCGGTGAGCCGGCGGAAGCCGCCCCGGCTCTCCAGCCGCCCGCGCACCCGCACCGGCAGTCCGACGAGGTGCGCGTGTCCGGCGATGCGGTAGTCCTCCTCGCCGAGCGTGATCCGGACGTGGCCGACCTCGGCCCCGGCGAGCACGCGCAGCCGGACCACGCCCTCGCCGCGCTGCCCCGACCTGTGCATCCGTACCACCGCGCCGGTGATCCGCACCGCGACGGACGGCTCCGCGCGCCGGTAGCGCAGGCCGGCCTCGATCAGCACGGGCAGGTCGCCGGGCGAGAACTCGACGGGTTCGGCGAAGGCCGCGCAGCCCTCGGGCACACCGGCCGCCGGGGCCCAGGCCACGGCGATCCGGGCGCCCTCCGCGCCCCGGACCAGGGCGACGAGGGCCTCGGTGAGTTCATGGCTGACGCCGGCCGTGACCGCGGTGTCGAAGGCGTCCATGCCGCCGGTGGCGCGGCGGTAGTCGATGGCCTCGCGGGTGGCGTACAGGGCGTGGTGGAGGCGTACGGCGAGGGCGCGGCCGGTGGTGACGGGGGCGAACGCGGTCAGCCGGCGTCCGCCGGGTGCGGGTCCGACGAGGACGGTGTCCAGTGCGGCGGCGGCCGGGCGGCGGTGCCGGGCGCCGTGGAAGCCGGCTCGCGCGCGGGTGGCGAGTGCGGCGGCGAGGAGGGTCCGGCGGGCGGCGGAGCGCAGCTGCTCCTCCGTGGTCCAGGCGGTGGCGCCGCCGGGTCCTGCCGGTATGTCGCGCCACCAGTGGATCTCGTCGCTGGGCACGGCGAGGGCGAGCAGAATTTCCCGGGCGGAGGGCGTGGCGCTGCGGGACAGGGCGAGCAGCGCCTCGGTGAGCAGGTCCTCGCTGTCGGGGAGGGCGCGGCCGGCCGGCACCAGCAGGCTGGTGCCGGTGCCCGGTCCGGGCGGGGTCCAGCGGCCGTAGCGTCCGGCGGCGCCGCCGCGCCGCTGCCAGCCGTGCCGGTGCAGGAGGGCGGTGAGCACGGCGGGGTCGACGTCGGCGGGCTCGGGCGGCCGGCCGTCGTGGGCGGCGTCGGCGGGATGCGGGCGTACGGGCCTCAAGGGTTCCCCGGTCGGGCGGTGCGTCACGGTTTTCCTCCCGTCCCGACCCGCGTCATGATCTCGCACAGCGCCCGGTCGTCGAAGATGCGTGAGGTGGGGATCCGTACGGTGGTGCGGTGCCGGCCGGTGACCGGGTGTCCGGCGAGGTTGGTCCAGTAGCAGCAGTGCCGCAGGTCGAGCCGGTCGTGACCGGCGCGCAGCCAGTCGTCCTGGACGCGCGGCACGATCATCACGACCAGGATCTTGTGCACCGAGACCGGGGTGCGGGCGAGCTTCTCCAGGTGCGCGTTGTCCAGCGTGAAGGAGAAGGAGCGGCCCGGCGGGTTCGGGGGGAGCTGGTAGGTCGCCTTGAGCTGCACCTTGATCGTGACCTCGTCGTCGACTGTGTGACCGGCCGCGCTGTGGCTGACGTGCCAGTCGATGCCGTTGTCCGGGAAGGGCTGGGACAGCGAGCAGCCCGCGGCGGCCGCGACGGCGTGCAGATAGCCGACCTGCAGTGTCTCCATGCAGGCGGTGGTGGCGAGAGTGCCGCGAGTGGGTGGCGTGTGCTCGGGCAGCAGCCCGCCCCGTTCGGGCTGCGCGATGGCCATGACCAACAGCCTTCCGGAACAAGGGTTTCCCTGCTGAGGGTCGCTGAACTGCAAAGACCCGTACTCCTGTTGTCTCCTTCCGGCGTATGGCGCAAACAGCCCGGGTATCACCGTTTCGGGCAGCGGACGGTGCGTCGACTGCCGATG
Source organism: Streptomyces sp. NPDC020731 (assembly GCF_044334705.1). Taxonomy (NCBI): domain Bacteria; kingdom Bacillati; phylum Actinomycetota; class Actinomycetes; order Kitasatosporales; family Streptomycetaceae; genus Streptomyces; species Streptomyces sp. NPDC020731. Next base: position 66,004 of record NZ_JBIRTN010000014.1, on the reverse strand, counting down.
GTGCGTGAGGGGTTGGTGGGTATGACGTGCTGGTACGAGGGGCCGCTGGCCGCTTTCGACACGGAGACGACGGGGGTGGACGTCGAGACCGACCGGATCGTGTCGGCCGCCCTCGTCGTGCAGGACGCGCCGGGCGCCCGGCCGCGGGTGACCTGCTGGCTGGTGAATCCGGGGGTGCCGGTGCCGGCCGCGGCGACGGAGGTGCACGGGCTGACGGAGGAGCATCTGCAGCGCAACGGCCGTTGGCCGGCACCGGTGATGTACGAGGTGGCGGAGGCGCTGGCGGAGCAGGCCAGGGTGGGCCGGCCGCTGGTGGTGATGAACGCGCCGTTCGATCTGACGCTTCTGGACCGGGAGTTGCGCCGTCATCGCGCGTCGTCGCTGGACCGCCGGATGGAGCGGACGCCGCTACTGGTGCTGGACCCGTGGGTGCTGGACAAGCATCTGGACCGCTATCGCAAGGGCCGGCGCACGCTGACCGATCTGTGCGCGCACTACGGCGTCACCCTGGAGGGGGCGCACGACGCGGCGGCGGACGCGGTGGCCGCGCTGGAGGTGACCCGGGCGGTGGGCAGGCGTTTCGCGTCCCGGCTGGAGCGGCTGTCCCCCGGTGAGCTGCACTCCCTGCAGGCGGTGTGGCACGCGGCGCAGGCGCGGGGTCTGCAGGCGTGGTTCGCGCGCACGGGCGCGGACGAGGTGGTGGACCCGGCCTGGCCGCTGCGTCCGGATCTGCCGGCGGCGGCGTGAGCCTTCGGGCCGACGGGTGCGCACCGCGGGGAGCGCCGGGGAGAGGTGGTCGCCGCGCACGGCGAGGACGTACGGAAAGGGGAGGAGCCGGACGCCCTCGCGGGGAGTCCGGCGGTCCACTGATCCCCTGCCGGGTCGAGGGCCTCACTTCTCGGCTGCGAGCAGAGCGGCGACGAGGGTTTTGAAGGCGGCGACGTTCTGCGGGGACTTGATGCCCAGCCGCTGCGCGGCGAGCTGCACGGTCAATGGGCGGTTCTGCTGGTCCGCCCTGCCCTCGAGCACTCCGGCCGCCCTGAGCAGTTCCTTCTGCGGCACGTCCAGGGCTGTCGCCAAGGGCTGGAGCAGGTCGGTCGGCACCTCGTACTTCCCCGCGAGGATCTTGGTGATGTCGGCTTCCGGCATTCCCGCCGACTCGGCGAGTCCGGCCTTGCCGTCGCCTGACGAGGATCTGACGGCGTACCCGGCCTTCTCAGCCGCGTCGCGCACGTAGTCGGCGAACTTTTTGGCAGTTTTGGCAGCGGAAGTCCGCTGGTCCGCCATGCGTTGCTCCTTCCCTTCCAAGGAAGCGCAGGATGCCATCCCCTGCTCCGTTCCGGTAGGGCGCGAAGTGTTCCGGTCGGGGGCACGGCGGGCGGACGAGCCCTGGAACGCCGACGGCGCCCTCACCCGATGGGTGGGGGCGCCGGTTCCGGCAAGTCTTCCTTGGTGGGCGATACTGGGTTCGAACCAGTGACCTCTTCGGTGTGAACGAAGCGCTCTCCCACTGAGCTAATCGCCCGGGAACGGACTGAACAATACAGGTCCGGGGGCGCTGTCTTCAAACCGCTTCCAGACGGGCGGCCAGTCCTCGTCGCCCGGCGCGCATCATCAGCGTGTGGTTGAGGTGGAAGGCGGGACGGGCCGGCACGGCGAGCCGTCGCAGCAGCGGCCTGCGGACGTCCACCTCCTGCTCGTAGCGGGCGAGGCTGCCGCCGGGCCCGAGCCGGGTGACGGTCCAGCGGGCCCAGCCGTCGATGTCCCCGGACAGGCCCACCTCCAGGATGCCGGCGTCCGGGTCGCGCCGCCCTTCGCTCAGGGTCGCGCTGAGGTCGAAGGGCAGCAGCGAGCGGATGCGTACGATCCCGCTGGTGTCGTCGAGCCGGGTGACGTCCCGTACCTGGGGCCACCACAGGGGGTAGTCCTCGATCCGCTCCAGGACGCGGTAGACCACCGGGGCGGGCGCGGACAGGGTCCACAGACTGCGGAAGCGGTAATGGTTCCAGTCCATGGACGCAGTGTTCCCGTCCGCGCCCGTGATGTGCCTACGGCATCCGGTCCCCCAGCAGCGACAGCAGCTCGATGGCGGCGAGGCCGTAGAGCGCGGTGTCGTTGGTGGACACCCAGGTGGCCTCACTGCCGGCGACCAGGGCCGTCGGGCCGCTCACCTTCTCGGTCTTCCAGGGCGCCGACTCCTTGTAGCCGTCGGAGTCGTAGAACTTCGCCCACGCCCGTTCGGCCAGCTTCTCGTCGCCGGTCTGCACGGCGGCGTAGGCGTCGAGGCGGGAGTGGCCCTGGAAGAGGATCAGGCTGCCGAAGTTGGAGCCGTAGCGCGCGGCCTGTTCCGTCTTGCTCGCGTTGAAGTAGCGGCAGTAGTCGTAGTACGCCTCGTTGAACTTCGGCATGTCGACGAGGTCGATGAGTTCGGCGCACAGTTCGTTGAGGCCGAAGACCGCCGACAGGTGGGAGACGCCCACCACGGGCGTGTCCGCGATCGCGAACTTCCCGGTGTCGAGGTCGTACAGGCCGGTGCCCTGGACGAAGCCGTTGGGCTGGGCGGCGATGGTCTCCATGGTGGAGAGCACGCGGGCCTTGGCCTTCTCCCACTTCGGGCCCTTGCGTTCCCACTCGGTGAGCCAGGCGGAGACCAGTCCGCTCCAGTCGGTGCCGAAGCCGATCGACAGGGCGTTGCGGTCCGGCGTGTACGGCTCGGTGCGGATCTTGCGGATGGGGTCGAGGACGAGGAAGGTCTCGTCGGAGTCGACGTTGGCGTGCATGAGGTCGCCGACGCGTTCGTCGGCGGTGAGGAAGTAGTAGTAGCGGCGGTAGGTGGTGTTGGCGATGCGCTGCTGCTTGGCGCTGTCGGCGAAGTGCTGGACGCCGTGCCGGGTGCCGAGGCCGGCCCACTCGCCGATGTGGTAGACGTCGACCTCGCCGGTGTGGCGGGTCATCGCCTCGGCGAAGCGGAAGATGTCGGCGCGGCCGGAGCGCAGATACGCGTACCAGAGCCACAGGTCGGGCGAGAGCTCGGAGTTGTCCCAGGCGTAACCGCCGACGTCGTACCGCCACTGGTGCCGCACGGTGTCGTAGGTGTGCATGATGTCGCCGTAGTCCCAGAAGCCGTACCAGCGGCGCTGCTCCACCTGGTCCTTGTAGTAGGTGAAGAGGAAGTCGAGGTGGTCCTCGATCCTGGCCTTGGCCGGGGTGGAGCGGTCCGGTTCGGAGTACAGGCCGGGACCGAAGACCTTGGCGTCGATGAGCTGCCGGGGCGGGGCGGCGAGCTGCGGGAGGACACGGACCGCCTCGACCTGTTCGGCGAGCTTCTCGGCGCTCGGGGTGGACTCGTTGGCCCAGAAGAGGAGTTCGGAGGTACGGGCGATGCCGTACGGGGTGCCGAACCCGGGCTCGTAGTCCTCGTAGGTGATGTTGAGGCCCTCGAGCTGTTCGGGGAAGGTGTCCTGGCCCATGCCGTCGTGGTAGAAGCGCAGGTCCATGGGCTGGGCCTCGGGCGACCACAGCCAGAGGGTGACCTCGGCCTCGTCGGTCTGGGCGTCGCGGATGTCGAGCTGGGCGGGGTGCTTCTCCCAGAAGTCGCGCAGGCCGAAGGAGAGGCCGCCGGTGACGCCGCCGACGTAGCCGAAACCGGAGGCGCGCCGGCCGCCACCGGCGCCGATCCAGCCGTAGCCCTTCTTGGTGCGCTTGCGCAGGGTGAAGCCGTCGGCGGAGAGCTGGGAGAGGGTGTAGTCGCCCCACTCGGGGATGTACTGCAGGCGGGTGGTGACCCGCTGGTCCCAGGTGGAGGGGTCGGGGAGCTTCTCGCCGGCGAACTGGGCCGCCTGGACGGCGGCTCCCGGGTCGCGGCGCAGTCCGGTGATGCCCTTGACGGCCTCACGGAGCAGGCCGGTGCCCTCGCCGCCGAGGCGGATGTGGCGGTCGTAGGACTCGTCGCGCAGGGGGACGGTGAAGCGGACGCCGAGGCCCCGGATGAAGTCGCCGCTCGCCTTGCCGGGCTCCTGCTTTCCGTCGTAGGTGATGGTGTGCACCATGCGGAAGGAGTCGGCGCCGGCGTAGAAGTAGAGGCGGATGGAGAAGGGCAGCAGGTCGCGGTGGCCCTTGCGGTGCCTGCCGTCGACGCGGACGACCGCGCGGACGGGGCCCTCCTGTTCGACGGTGACGTCGGAGATGACGCCGTCGAAGCGTTCGGTCTTGACGGTGGTCTGGTCGCCGTCCTCGTACTCGGGCTGGCGCAGCAGGACGAGGCGGCCGTCGCGGGCGATCTCGGTGGAGCCGCGACGGACCGACTTGACGAGGGTGGCGCCGGACTTGCCGATCCTGGCGGTGATGACGCCGGTCGAGATGTCGATGGTGCCGCCGCGCCTGTCGACGGTGACCTTCTTCTCGGGCGCCGCGGGCGCCCCGGCGGTCAGGGTCAGCTTGCCGGAGCCCGAACTCACCGCGTGCGCGGTCCACTTGAGGGAGCCGTCGGGCCAGTAGGCGAGCGGCCAGGACTGGACGGGGACGGACTTTCCGTCGGCGTCGGTCAGCGCGAAGTCCTGGTCCTCCTGGTGGGTGCCCCTGGGCCAGGGCACGCCGACGGTGGAGCCGGGGGCCGCGCCGAGGCCGCCGTCCTCCAGCCAGTCGAGGGTCACCGGGTCCGCGTCGGCGGCTTCCGCGCGGGGCGCGGCGGCGGCGTTCCGCGTTCCCAGGGCCCAGCTGAACTGGGCGGCGGCTCCGGCAACGGCGGCCGCCTTGAGCAGGGATCTGCGGGGGATGGGGGACATGGCCTTTCCTTTCCGTCGGTAGGAGGTGCCGTCCGGATCCTGCCGGGGTCGCGGGGTCCGGCACGCGCATCTGCGGCGCCGTCGCCTGAAGCCGGCCCGATCCGAACGACACCCCCTACATGCAAGGTGATGTCAAGGGCATGACAGACAGAGGCGCGGCGCCGAAGCACCGGCCCCGAAAAGAGGCACCGCCCGTCAGCGGTGCCGGTACCGCTCCTCCACGGCGACGGCCGCCGCCGCGACGGCCCCCAGGACGGGGACCGCCAGCGGCGGGACGAACCCTGCGGACAGGGCCACGACGGCCAGTCCGCAGACGACCAGGAAGGACCCGGCGGGATCGAGCACGGTCCGCCGCCCGGCGTCCGCGAGCAACGCCCGCCAGGTCGCGCCGGGCGCCCAGACGGCGGTCGCCCGCAGCAGGGCCACGGCGGCCCCGATCAGCACGAGGACGCCGACGGCCCCGACGAGCGGCCCACCGGGAAGCCCGGCCCGTGCGGCCAGGACGTCCAGCCGGACCGCGCCGGCCACCACCCACCCGGCGAGTCCGACGGCCCATCCGCCACGCACGGCCGTACGGAAGTCCGCGACGAACTCCCGCAGGCCACTGCTCCGGTGGGTGGTACGACGCCGCAGATGCCGCGCGCCGGCGGCGAAGGCCGCGGGGTAGGTGACGATTCCGAGGCAGGCCACGGCGATCCACACGCCGGTGAGCAGGCACTCGGCGAAGACCGCGAACCGCTCGCCGAACACGGACTCCCTGCGCGGGGCGCGGGCCTTCACGCGTGCTTGCGCCATGGTGACCGCCTCAGCCCTTCAGTCCGGAGGTCGCCATGCCGTCGATGAGATAGCGCTGGAAGGCCATGAAGAAGGCGACGACCGGCACCAGCGCCACCAGCGACATCGCGATCATGCTGCCGTAGTTCGAGATGCCCTCCTGGTCGCGGAACATCATCAGGCCGAGCGAGACGGTGTACTTCTCGGGGGTGTTGAGGTAGATCAACGGCCCCATGAAGTCGTTCCAGGCGTTGATGAAGGTGAAGATCGCGCTGGTGATGATCGCGGGCCGGCTCAGCGGCAGCACGATCGACCAGTAGGTGCGCAGATGCCCGCAGCCGTCGAGCTTGGCGGCCTCGTCCAGTTCCCTGGGCAGTCCGCGCATGAACTGCACCATCAGGAACACGAAGAAGGCTTCCGTGGCCAGGAACTTGCCCGCGACGAGCGGCACCAGGGTGTCGGTGAGCTCCAGGTTGCGGAAGAGCACGTACTGCGGGATGAGCAGCACGTGGTACGGCAGCAGCAGCGTGCCGATCATCAGCGTGAAGAGCAGGTTCCGCCCGGCGAACCGGATCTTGGCGAAGGCGTACGCGGTCAGCGAGCTGGACAGCACGACACCGACCACGGCGAGGCCGGCGTACATCAGCGAGTTCCAGAAGAAGCTGCCGATGGAGATGCCGGAGATGCCGTCGGCGAGCCCGGAGAAGTTCGCCCAGACCGGCTCGGTGGGCAGCAGGTCGAGGCTGGCGATGATGTCCTTGCTCGGCTTGAACGAGGCGCCGACCACCCAGATCACGGGATAGAGGACGACCGCGAGGACGACGAGCGCGCCCACGTGCCAGGCGATCGAGCCGAAGCGCCGTCGCTCGTTCGCGGCGGGCAGGGCGGGGCTGGTGGCACTGGTCACTTGGCGGCCTCCTCGTAGTGCACCCACTTCTTCTGCGACCAGAACAGGACCGCCGTCACGAGCGCCACCGCGATCACCAGCGTCCAGGCCATCGCGGAGGCGAAGCCCATCTGGGCCTCCTTGAAGCCCTTCTGGTAGAGGTAACAGGTGTAGACGAGCGTGGCGTCGGCGGGCCCGCACCGGGTGTCGGAGACGACGTAGGCGGAGCCGAACACCTGGAACGCGTGGATGGACTCCAGCAGCACGTTGAAGAACAGCACCGGGGAGATCATCGGCAGTGTGACGTTCCAGAACCTGCGCAGCGGGCCGGCACCGTCCATCTCGGCGGCCTCGTACAGTTCCTGCGGGACCTGCTTGAGGCCGGCCAGGAAGATGACCATGGGGGCGCCGAACTGCCAGATGCTCAGGGCCACCAGGGCGTAGATGACGTAGTCCGGGTTGCCGATCCAGCCGCCCACGTCCAGACCGAAGACCTTCTGCGTGCGGTCCACGATCGCGTCGTCCGAGAACAGCGCCCGCCACACGAAGCCGACGGAGACGCTGGCACCGACGAGCGAGGGCATGTAGAACGCGGCCCGGTACAGGCCCTGTCCGCGCCGCTTCTGCGCGAGCAGCAGCGCGACGCCGAGCGCCAGCAGCAGCTTCAGGGGGGTCGCCACGACGACGTACTTGAGCGTGACCTCGACCGACTTCTGCCAGCGCGGGTCCTGGAACATCGTCGTGAAGTTGTCCAGTCCCACCCATTGGGGCGGCGTGAACAGGTTGTAGCTGGTGAACGCGTAGTACAGCGACGCGATCATCGGCCCCGCCGTGAGCAGCAGGAACCCCGCGATCCACGGCGACATGAAGAGATAGCCGGCGAGATTCTCGCGGCGCCGCCCGCGCCGCCCGGCCGCGGGAGCGGCGGGCCGCTTCCCGGCCGGGCGCGCGGGCGCTTCCTTGACGAGCGTCATGGTGGTACGTCCCCTCAGCCGGCGAACGCGGCCTTGGCCTCGCTGAACAGTGCCTTGGCGGCGTCGGACGGCTTGGTCTTGCCCTGGGCGACCTCGCCGCCGATGCGCAGGAACGCCGCCTCGATGACGTCGGCGCCGGACGGGTGCGGGGTGATCTTGCCGAGGACGCCGGCCGCGGCGACCTCTTCCTCGTACGCCTTGACACCCTTGTTGTTGTCGTCGGTGGGCGCGAACGCGTCGTACTGCTCGGTGGTGGCGAGGATGCCGCGGTCGTAGCCCATGATCTTGCCGACCTCGGGGTCGTGGACCATGAAGTCGATGAACTGGGCCGCCTCCTTGGGGTGCTTGGTCCCGGAGAAGGCGCTCAGCATCAGCGAACCGAGGTACTGGCCGGTGGCCTTGCCGTCCGTGGTGGGGATCGGCGCGAGCCCGTAGTCCGACTCGCCCTCGCCCTCGTAGCGGATGGAGAAGTTGTCCCAGGTGAACTCGGACGCCGCGAGGCCCGCCGAGAGCGCCGACTTGGGCTTGGCCTGCTCGACCTTCTTCGGGTCGGCGACGAGCCCGGACTTCACGCGCTTGTAGCCGTCCTCCCACCACTGCGTCAGGTCGTCCTCGGTGAAACCGAGATCGGTGTCCGTGAAGAAGGCCTTGCCGTTCTGACGCAGGTAGAGGTCGTAGAGGTACATGATGCTGAAGTAGCCGGTGTCACCGGCGATCTTCACCTTGTCCTGGATGGTCTGCAGCGCGTCGAAGTACTCGTCCCAGGTCCAGCCGAACTTCGCCTCCACCCCGGCCTTCTCGAAGGCCTTGAGGTCGATGACGAGCGACATGGTGTTGGCGCCGACGGGGATGGCGATCTGCTTGCCGTCGACCTGACCGTTCGCCAGAATGCCGTTGCGGAAGCTGTCCAGGCTCAGATTCCCGGCGTCCGCCTGCGACTTGAGATCCAGCAGAACACCGCGCTTGTCGTACTTGCGCAGGAAGCCGACCGCATTCTGGAAAACGTCCGGCGGATTCCCGCCGGAGGCCTGGGTCTGGAACTTCTCCCAGAACGCCTCGTAGTCGGTGAATTCAGGCTTGATCTTGATCTTCGGGAACTTCTTCTCGAAGAGCGCGATCGTCTTCCTGATGGCGATGGTGCGCGGCTCACCACCCCACCACGCATAACGGAGCGTCACCGTCCCGTCTCCCGAGCCGCTGCCGCCACCGCAGGCGGTGGCCGTCGCACCGATCCCCGCGACGGCCAGCGAGGCCCCCGCCGCTTTGAGGATCGTCCGCCTCTCCACATTCCCGCCCTGCTGCATGTGAGCCTCCCCGCGACGTTCTCGTCCGCCTCATGAATCGTTTCAAGTAAGCGCTTGCTGGCACAAGTTACGGAGGGCCTACGGGCGCGTCAATGATTCGGACAGGAATTCATGGGCGCCGCGCTCCGGCACCGGCGGCGGCTGCCTCATCCGCGGAACCATGTCCGGCCGTAAACGCCCAGGTAAACGCCCCGTGGCCGACCGACCGAACACCACGGGGCCGACCGGAACGGGCATGGCGGAAGGTCACGGTTGGGTGAAGACGACCGGAAGCGGAACGCCTCGGACACACAGGAAGGGTCCTCGCCCGGCGGCGCCCCGGCGCGCACGCGCAATGCCGCCCGCACACGACAAGGCGGCCCGGCTCACGAGTGGTGAGCCGGGCCGCCTGATGATCCGGTGGGCGATACTGGGTTCGAACCAGTGACCTCTTCGGTGTGAACGAAGCGCTCTCCCACTGAGCTAATCGCCCGGACGCAGGAAGAACATTACCCCATGTCAGGGGGTGCCCGTGACCGGCGGGGGCCCGGTCGCCCGGCCCCCGCCGCGGATCACTGGTCCTTGATCTTCCAGGGCATCTCGAGGCCGAACTTCCACAGGTAGATCCCGGCCAGCACGGCGATGACCACCAGGCCGATCGAGGTCAGGATGATGTTCCGGCGCCGCACCCTGGGGTCCAGGGCACGCTGTGCCGCCTCGGTGACCTTGCGCTTGGTCCAGCGCAGCACCAGCTGGGCCCAGACGAACTCGGTCGCCCAGATCGCCATGCCGCCGAAGATCACGACCCAGCCCGGTCCGGGCAGCGGCAGCATGATGATGCCGGCCACCACGACCGCGAGGCCGACTATGAAGACGCCGACCTGCCAGCTCAGGTGCAGTGCGCGGCGCGCCTTGACGAATTCCGGCGCCCTCGAGCCGAGCCCCCGCTCGGCCTGGCTCTCGCTGTTGTCCACCGTCGCCCCTCGGGCCGCCACGGCAGCCTCGCCAGGCTTGCTACTCCCCGTGTTCATACAGCCAAACACTACCGGAGTCGAACACATCACCGGAATGGACGCAGGCCGCGAACGATCTCTCGGCCGGAAGAGTTACGTAAACGCACGCAAAACACCCAGAGGGGTTTACAACGGCACCGTAGGTGGCATGTCGATTTGGCCGACGTGCGAATCCCCGAGCGCACACTGAGCGAAAGGCCCTGGCGCTTATGAACACCACGGTCAGCTGCGAGCTGCACCTGCGCCTCGTTGTGTCGAGCGAGTCCTCCCTGCCTGTCCCCGCAGGCCTGCGGTACGACACGGCCGACCCCTACGCCGTGCACGCCACCTTCCACACCGGAGCCGAGGAAACCGTCGAGTGGGTGTTCGCCCGTGACCTCCTCGCCGAGGGGCTTCACCGCCCCACGGGCACCGGCGACGTCCGCGTCTGGCCGTCGCGCAGTCACGGTCAGGGCGTCGTCTGCATCGCCCTGAGCTCGCCGGAGGGGGAAGCCCTGCTCGAGGCCCCGGCACGGGCCCTGGAGTCCTTCCTGAAGCGCACCGACGCCGCCGTGCCGCCCGGCACGGAACACCGGCACTTCGACCTCGATCAGGAGCTCTCGCACATCCTGGCGGAAAGCTAGGCGAGGCCCACGAAGCCGCCCGGCGCCGTCGACTCGGGGAGACGGCTCGGGCCCGGACAGCCGCATACGGGCAGCCGCATACGGCTCACGCACAACGGCGCCGGCACCGCGGGGTTCCGCGGGCGGCGCCGTTGTGCTGCGCGCACGCCGAGCCGGTGTCGGCCGAACGGGTGATCGGGAGCGACGACCGGTGTTCGCGCATCGCATTCGAAGCCGTGTGCGGAGCGGGGAGGTACGGGGCGGGGCGGAGCCACTACCATCAGCCAGCATCGGCGGGCGCCCGCCCGACCCCCAGGCCAGGGAGCGAACTGTGCTGATCACCCACGACACCCGGTGCGCACTCGACACCGTGGTGGATCTGGTGAACTCCGCGCCGGAGGACGACACGACACCGGAGGGACTGCCGGATGTCGCGGCTCTCGAGGAGTTCGTGCGGCAGCACGAGGTCAGCGAGGTCGGAGTGCTCACGGAGTTCGACCTGGCCGCGGTGCGCAGGATCCGCGGCCGGTTCGCGGCGGTCTTCGCCGCTCCGGACGCCCGCGCGGCCGCCACGCTGATCAACGAGCTGATCGCGGCCGCGGGCACCACCCCCCGGCTCACCGACCACGACGGCTACGACTGGCACGTCCACTACTTCGCACCCGGCGCCTCCGTGGCCGACCACCTGGCCGCCGACTGCGGGATGGCGTTGGCGTTCTTCGTGGTCGCCGGGGAGCAGGAGCGGCTGCGGCGCTGTGAGGCCCCGGACTGCCGGCACGCCTTCGTCGATCTCTCCCGCAACCGCTCGCGCCGCTACTGCGACAGCCGCACCTGCGGCAACCGTCTGCACGTGGCCGCCTACCGGGCGCGGCGCAAGGAGGCGGCGGGCTGACCGCCCGGAGCCGTCCGGCGGCGCAGCCGTTCGATGCCGTGCCGACGCGGTCCCGACGGGTGACGCCGGGTACCGCGGGTACGGCTCACAGCCACAGCAGGTCGTGCAGGGCAGCCGTGAGCAGCAGACACCCGATCACCGCCAGGAAGATCATCAGCGGTGGCTGGGAAAGGGCGAAGAGGCATCCACGCGGCTCGTCCTGCTGCGGCGCGGCATCGCTCTGTGTCGTGTCCAGCATCTCGCGGCGATCATGACGCATCGGGAGCGCCCGACGCGATCAACACTCACGGAGTGAGTGCGAGTTCGCCGATTCCGCAATCTACGGTTCGGGTTGTGATCGCTTCCGGGCGCTCCAGGACGCCCTGTGACGTTTCCGCCGGTCGCGCGCATTCACCCGCGGTGCGCCACCGTCATATGCCGCGCTTCTTGAGGATGGCCTCGATGTCGCTGAAGTCGTCCTCGCCCCGGGAGGCGGGAGCGGGACGGGCCGCCGGGCGGGCCCCCTGGCCCAGGGAGGGCGCGGAGGCTCCGGGGGCCACCGCCTCGGGTCGCGCCGCGGCCCGTGCGGCCCTGCGCTCCTTGCGGGTGCCTCCGCGCCGGCGCTCCACGGTACGGGTGGTCGCGAACAGCACCCAGGACAGGCCGAGCACTCCGAAGCCGGCCCATGCCGTGGGGCTGAAGGCGGTGTCGGCCAGCCAGTCGACGACGCCGGTCATCACCAGGCCGAGGGGCACGAGCGAGTAGGCGGCGACGCGGGCGGCCGCGAGGAAGCGTTTGCGGTAGGCCGTGACCGCTGCGATGCCCAGGCCTGCCGCGGAGACGGCGGAGCAGACGGTCTCGGCAATCATCCGGTCCTCCATGCAGGTGCGATCGCTGTGGCGCTTCGTCCCTTCCATCCTGCACCTGCGGACCCCCGCCGGGCCATGCTCCGGCCGGACATCAGGGACATCTCCGGGTCGAGACTCCTCCGCAGGTGCCGGTGGGCACCCCGCTCCGGCCCTCGACGCGGGACTCGTCCTCGAACGCCGGGCGGGCCGGAAGGCGGGCCCGGGCCTCAAGCCCTGGCCCGCTCCGGAACGTCCTGCGTCCGATTGGGTGGTCGGCGGCCCTGCTGGGAGACTGTGACCATGAGTGACTCCTCCCCCGCCCGTCCCGCCGCCCCCGTCCTCGACGTCTGGTGCGAGCTGCAGTGTCCGGACTGCCGAAGCGCCCTCGACGACCTCCGTGCCCTGCGGGCCCGCTACGGCGACCGCCTGGAGCTGCGGCTGCGGCACTTCCCGCTGGAGAAGCACAAGCACGCCTTCGCCGCCGCCCAGGCCACCGAGGAGGCGCTGGAGCAGGGGCGGGGATGGCCGTACGTCGAGGCCGTGCTGGGACGGGTCGAGGAACTGGACCGCCGGGGAGAGGCCTTCCTCGTCGAGGTCGCCCGGGAACTCGGTCTGGACGCCGAGGAGTTCGACACCGCGCTGATCGACGGGCGGCACATCCTGATCGTGGACGCGGACCAGGCCGAGGGCAAGGCGATCGGGGTGACGGGAACCCCCACGTACGTCATCGGCGGGGAGCGCCTCGACGGCGGCAAGAGCCAGGAGGGGCTGCGCGAGCGCGTCGAGGAGATCGCGGACCGGCTGCTGGCCGGGCAGGAGGGCTGACCCCGGGGCCCAGGAGACCCGCCCACCGTCAAAGGAGCGGCTTGTACATCGAGTACCGCGTCGTGCCGTAGCCCAATGAGTCGTAGAGCCGCTCGGCCGGGGTGTTCCCGGCGAACACGTTGAGGCCTATGACCCGGTTGCCCGCGGCGACCGACTGGGCCTCGGCGAGCAGCATGAGCGCACGTCCGTGCCCCCGGCCGCGGTGGGCGGCGGCGGCCTCGACGTCGAAGACGTAGGCCCGCTCCCCGCGCACCGACAGCCACAGGGTGCCCACGGGCGTGCCCTCGTGCTCGAGGACGCTGAAGAGCATGCCCTCGGTGGCGTGGCCGTCGGGCAGCAGCGCGGCGTGGTCGTTCGCCGCCTTGGCCCGTGCCTCGGCCTCCGGCACCCCGCGCCGGATCCAGTCCCCCGCGTAGTCCTCCTGGCCCTTGGCCCGCCAGGGCCCGAACTCGCCCTCCGTCATGGGCCGGGCCACACTGCCTCCTGGAAGCGCGGGCGGGGTCTCCCCGAGGGCCTTCTCCATGGTCCGGTTGCGCACGAGGTAGCCGAGCGCCGTGGCGAGCCCCAGGGCGTCCCGGGGGTCGGCGGGGACCGTCACCTCGATACGGCGGCACCCCCAGCCGCGCGCCACCTCCTCCGCGGCGAGCGCGGCCACCGTGCCCCGGCCGCGCCGCCGGTCCGGCTCCTCGATGCGCAGGCTCGTGATCCGGGCCACGGCATCGCCGAAGACGGGATGCGTGCCGAGATGGATCGCCCCGACGGGACGGCTGTTCACGCACACCTGATAACGGCGCGAACGCGTGCCGTCGGGGTTCTGCTGAAGCGGCTCGGCCGGCCGCAGGGTGGTGGTCATCGAGGGTGTTCTACCCGCCCGCCCGTCACCCACCACCACCCTCGACCGAGGGCCCTGCGGACCCGTCCCTTCTGTCCGCGCACCGGAACAGCCGAATTTCGGGTCCGTCACGGATCGAGGTCGGCCCCGGAGCGCTCGTCGAAGATCCCCATGGCCTTGGCGGTCACCGGGCCGGGGGCGCCGGGCAGTCCGCGGTCGTCGACGCGGTGCACCGCCTGTACGTCGCGCAGGGTGGAGGTGAGGAAGACCTCCTCGGCCCGCTCCAGGGCGTCCAGCGGCAGGTCGGTCTCCCTGGCGCCGGTCCACTCGACGGCGAGGGCGCGGGTGATGCCGGCGAGACAGCCGGAGGCGAGCGGCGGGGTGTGGAGCTCGCCGTCGAGGACGACGAAGACGTTCGACCCGGTGCCCTCGCAGAGCTGTCCGACGGTGTTGCCGAACAGCGCCTCGGAGGCACCCCGCTCGCGGGCGCGGGCGAGGGCGACGACGTTCTCGGCGTACGAGGTGGTCTTCAGTCCGGTGAGCGCGCCGCGTTCGTTGCGGGTCCAGGGGACGGTGATGACGGCGGTGGAGTCGGGGCGGCGGGTGGTCTCACCGAGGGCGACCACGAGGGTCGGGCCGTGCTCGCCGCGGTCGGAGCCGAGCGGGCCGTGACCGCCGGTGTAGGTGAGGCGCAGCCGGCCGAGCGGCATCGGGTTGGCCTCGAGGACGGCGGCGCAGGCGCGGCGGACCTCGTCGAGGTCGGGGTCGGGCAGCCCGAGCCCGCGGGCCGACCGGGTCAGCCGGTCGAGATGCCGGGTGAGCGCGAACGGACGGCCGTCCACGGCCTTCACCGTCTCGAAGATGCCGTCGCCCACGGTCAGTCCGTGGTCGAAGACGGAGACGCGGGCGGACTCCATGTCCTGCAGCCCGCCGTCGAGCCAGATCTTCACGTCCAGGTCCCTTCACTCACCTCGTACGTTCCCGACGCTATCGCGAGCAGCCGGGAGGCCTTCAGTTCGGTCTCCCGCCACTCCCCCTCGGGGTCGGAGCCCCAGGTGATCCCGGCGCCGGTGCCGAACCGCAGGACGGCGTCGCCGCCCGTGGTCCGGTCGATCCAGAAGGTGCGGATGCCCACCGCGAGCACGCCGGTGCCGCGGTCGGCGTCGACCCAGCCGATGCCGCCGCAGTACGGACCGCGGGGCGCCGTCTCCAGCGCGCCGATGATCCGCAGCGCGCTGGACTTGGGCGCGCCGGTGACGGAGCCGGGCGGGAAGGCGGCACCCAGCAGCTCGGGCCATCCCGCGCCGTCCCGCAGCTCGCCGCGCACGGTCGACACGAGGTGGACGAGACCCGGGTGCTTCTCGACGGCGCACAGATCGGGCACGGTCACCGTGCCGGTGTCGCAGACCTTTCCGATGTCGTTGCGGACCAGGTCGACGATCATCACGTTCTCGGCGTAGTCCTTCTCCAGCAGGTCGGCCTCGGTGCGCCCGGTGCCCTTGATCGGCCCGGACACCACGGCCCCGCCCTCCCGCCGCAGGAACAGCTCGGGCGACGCGGTCGCGATCTCCACCCCGTGGCCGGGCAGGCGAATCGTTCCGGCATACGGGGCCGGGTTGCCCCGGGCCAACAGGGCGGTGAGGGCGTCCACGTCGGCGCCGGACGGCACGGGCGCGGACAGGACGCGGCAGAGGTTCGCCTGGTAGACCTCGCCGGCGGCTATGTGGTCGCGGATCCGGCGTACGGCCGTCGTGTACGCGCCATGGTCGAGCGAGGACGTCCAGTCACCGGCCGCCGGCCCCCGCCAGGCCCCCGGCACGGGGGCGGGAACCGGCTGCTCCCGGACTTCCCGGAAGCGGGCGCAGGTCAGGCGGCCCTCGAAGTCGGCGGCGACGGCCCAGAACCCCGTGGAGTCCAGGGCGGCGGGGTCGTCGGTGACGTCGAGGAGTCCGGTGGCGACGCGGTCGCCGAAACGGACGAGAGGGGGCAGGTCCAGCACGTGACGAGTCTATGGCGGGCGCGGTTCCGGTGACCTGGGCACGTCCGTGAGCAGGCGCAGCGCAGCACGCTGCACAAACGGGTTTTTGTACTGGCCCCGGAATCCGCTAGAGTTCAGTTCGTCGCCGGGACGCGCAAGCCGACCGAAACGACAGGCGGACGTAGCTCAGTTGGTAGAGCGCAACCTTGCCAAGGTTGAGGTCGCGAGTTCGAGCCTCGTCGTCCGCTCGTAGGAAGAGGGGGCTTCCCGGTCCCCTGCACTCCTGGTGGAGTGGCCGAGAGGCGAGGCAACGGCCTGCAAAGCCGTCTACACGGGTTCAAATCCCGTCTCCACCTCCAAGGACGATTAGCTCAGCGGGAGAGCGCTTCCCTGACACGGAAGAGGTCACTGGTTCAATCCCAGTATCGTCCACTGGATCTTCGGATCCCGGATCTCCGGATCCCCGCGCGATTAGCTCAGCGGGAGAGCGCTTCCCTGACACGGAAGAGGTCACTGGTTCAATCCCAGTATCGCGCACGCAGTGCCCATGATCCACTCCGCGGAGTGATCACGGTCCCGAGGACGATTAGCTCAGCGGGAGAGCGCTTCCCTGACACGGAAGAGGTCACTGGTTCAATCCCAGTATCGTCCACACCACCCGAAGCCCCCGGTCCTCCGACCGGGGGCTTCGTCGTGATCTCCGTCAGCTGGAGAAGAGCATGCGCCCGAAGCTCTTTTGGCGGTGGTGACCGTGGTGGCCACCGTGCGGGGCGCCCCAGGCGGGGGCCGGCGCGGCCGGGTACGCCTGCGGGGCGGGCGGGACCGGCGGCGCGGGCTGCGACCACTGGGACTCCAGCCGGGTCAGCGACTCCAGCTCGCCGTAGTCGAGGAAGATGCCTCGGCACCCGCTGCACTGCTCGATCTGGACACCGTTGCGGTTGTAGGTGTGCATCGGGGCACGGCACTTCGGACACTGCATGATCGGTTCAACTCCTCGCCGGTCGTTCCTGCTTCGCGTATCGCCAGGACAGACTCTGTCCGGCTGCGGGTCGGTTGCACCCTACTTCGCGAAACTTCGGCTCAACTCGACGGGGCGGCGGGGCGGACGGAGCCCATGCGCGCGCAGGCGTCGACCAGTGACTGTTCCACCTCGTCCAGGGGCCGGTCGGCCGCGACGGCCTTGGTGACGGCACGGGCGGCGGTCTGGGCCGTGAGGGCGCGGGCCGGGACGTCCAGCGCGGCCCAGGGGTCGCCGTCGGACGGTACGGCCGGGCCGCCGGCCGTGCGGTAGGCGCTCAGGAAGCGGTGCCACTCGTCGGGGGTGAGCAGCCCGCAGGCGTACCAGGCCGCCGGGCGGGCCAGGTCCCACGCCGGTACGCCCGTGCCGAGGTCGTCGACGTCGATGAGCAGCCAGGGGCCGTTGTGTGCGGGGTGGCGTATGAGCTGGCCCAGGTGGAGGTCGCCGTGGCAGAGGGTGGTGGTGTCCGGCATGGGGGCCTCGCCGCGGGCCCAGGGCGGAAGGGTGGCCCAGGCGTGCAGTACGGGGGCGGTGGCGGGGTGGTGGGGGGCGGTGGCGGGGAGGCGGGCGATGGCGTGGGCGGCCTTGGCGGGGCCACGCATGGGGGGTACGGCGGTGGGGGCGGGGGTCCGGTGGAGGCGGGCGAGGAGGGTGGCCGCGGCTTCCCAGGGGGCGGCGTCCGGGTCGTCGGGGTCCACGGGAGTGCCGTACGGCCAATGGGTGACGAGGCGTCCGTGCAGTTCGGCGGGTGCCGGGGCGAGTGGGGGGAGGAGGATGCCGGGGAGCCGGGTGGCCACGGTGAGACGGAGGGCCAGCTCGGTGGGGTCGGAGTCGGGGGCGTGCGCCTTGGCGACGGTGCCGGCGTGCCGTACGACGGTGGCGTCTTCGCGGGCGGCGAGGGTGGCGGTGGTGCAGCGGCAGGTGTGGGGGCTTGCATGGGCCGTTGCCGTGACGTGGGCCGTCAGGGCGGGGAGGAGGTCCGTGGTCACGGGGTGAGGGTACGGGGCCGTTGCCGGGGCGGGGTGCTCCGCGTGGATGCGGGCCGGGGGTGGGCTGCGCAACCCGGCGCTTGCGGAGTGCCGTCGCGCCCACCCGTGCCGCCCCAGCGGCACGACTGCCCGCGGGAGCGGAGACGCGCGGGAGCGGAGACGCGCGGGAGCGGCTGCACGCGGGAGCGGCTGCACGCGGTGGCCGGCGTGTCCGCGCCCCGCGTTCCCGGCGAAGTCGTGCGGGCAAAGCAATGCCGGCGCAGCTCCCCAGCTGCGCCGGCATTTTGCCGTCCGCCGCACCCCCGTCCCCACGGGGTTTCATGGGTGGATGTCCCCGCCCGGACCGCTCTTCCGGGCCTGGGGTCGCTGTTCAGCGCCCCAGCATCTCGCCCACGGACGACGCCTGTGTGGCCACCGTCTCCCACCCGTCGAAGACGAGGAGGAGCAGGACCGCCAGGGGAAGGGCCATCAACGTCGCCACCAGCGGATGGCGGCGTCCCTCGCCGCGTTCCCGCGTGCGGATCAGTGTCCGCGGTGCTGTGTACGCCATGGTCCCTCTCCTGGCCGTTTCTGTTGTTGTTGACAGCGGCGGGCGTCTGACCTCGGGGGACGAGTGCTGCACCCGCCGCTTGACCTCAAATCTAGGCGTCAGCCCCTCCCCCGACGTCATGCCCTCGTACCGATTGCCGGGCCTCCCGGAGGATGAGCCCCTCCCCGCGGTGTACTCCCCTGGGTGGAGACGGGGTCCTACGCCTCAGGGACATCCCCGAGGGGCCGCCCGCTCTGCCCCGCTTTCTCCGAGCCGTCCTCCCGCGGCACCGGCTGCTCCACCAGCGCGAGCACCCGATTCGCCATGAACCGCGCCGTCCGCACCACGGCCCCGGTGCGGGTGACTTCGCTCACTTCCACCACCCCCCGACGCACCGCCGTCTCCACCCGACGCCCCGCCCTGCTCGCCACCACCTCGTACGTACGCGTCGTGTCCCCCGCATCCACGACGATCTCCACACGGTCACCCTTCATGCGATCAATCCCCCTTCGCCGTCGGGTGGTTGGGATCACCAGCCGCGCGAACCAGGCTTGCCCGCGCGCTCCCTGACCACCCTTCAAGTTTCCCACCCACCACTGACAATCCACCGCTCCGAGAGGGCGCGGCCTCTGCGCACGGGCGGCCGTGGAAACGTAAGCTGTGGCACGTCATAGGACCGGGCAGCGGGGATGAACATGGCGATGATGCGCCTGAGGCGCGAGGACCCGCGCGTCGTCGGCTCTTTCAGGCTCCACCGACGGCTCGGCGCGGGTGGGATGGGCGTGGTCTACCTGGGCTCCGACAAGAAGGGGCAGCGGGTCGCGCTGAAGGTCATCCGGCCCGACCTGGCCGAGGACCAGGAGTTCCGCTCACGGTTCGCGCGCGAGGTCTCGGCGGCCCGCCGCATCCGCGGCGGCTGCACGGCCCGGCTGGTGGCCGCGGACCTCGACGCGGACCGTCCCTGGTTCGCCACGCAGTACGTGCCGGGGCCCTCGCTGCACGACAAGGTCGCCGACGAGGGGGCGCTCGGCGCGGCCGACGTCGCCGCCGTCGGCGCGGCCCTCTCCGAAGGGCTGGTCGCCGTGCACGAGGCCGGTGTGGTGCACCGGGACCTCAAGCCGTCCAACATCCTGCTGTCCCCGAAGGGGCCGCGGATCATCGACTTCGGCATCGCGTGGGCGACCGGCGCGTCGACGCTCACACACGTCGGCACGGCGGTCGGCTCGCCCGGTTTCCTCGCCCCGGAGCAGGTGCGCGGCGCGGCCGTCACCCCGGCCACGGACGTGTTCTCGCTGGGCGCCACGCTCGCGTACGCGTCGATGGGCGACTCGCCCTTCGGGCACGGCAGTTCCGAGGTGATGCTGTACCGCGTGGTGCACGAGGAGGCCCAGCTGCACGGCGTCCCGGACGCCCTGGCCCCCCTCGTCCGCGCGTGCCTGGCGAAGGACCCCGGGGAGCGGCCCAGCACGCTCCAGCTGTCGCTGCGGCTCAAGGAGATCGCCGCGCGGGAGGCCCAGGGCCTCGCCGACGTGCGTCCGCCGGCCCCGCGCGGCGCCGAGACGGAGCGGCCCACCGGACGTCTCGCGGACACCTACCCGGAGCGGCCGCAGCGCCGGCAGGGCGGTCAGGGGACCCCGCCACCGCGCGGACGCGGCCCCGCGCCCAGGAACAGCGGTTCGTCTTCCGGGCGGAACAACCGGAGCGTTCCCCCCTCGCGGGGCGGCGGCTCCCCGCGCGACAGCTCCCCGCGCGCAGGCACGCCGTCCCGCTCCGGACCGCGCCCCACGCCGGCGTCCCGGAACACCACGCGGTCCGGCACCGGTGCCCGTCGTCCGGCGCCCCGGACGACCGGGACCGGCCTGCGGCCGGCCAATCCGCGACTGCTCAGGCAGCGGCTGTTCGTGTTCGTCGTCGTGACGCTGGTCGTCGCGCTGGGGATCGCACTGGTGCAGGGCTGCCAGGGCCCCGGGTGAGGCCCCGGCAGCAGTGAGCACGTCCGAACCGCGACGTCCGGGCCGCTACTCCTGCGGACGCCCCGTGGCCACCGCGTAGAAGGCGACCGCCGCGGCGGCTCCCACGTTGAGGGAGTCGACGCCGTGCGCCATCGGGATGCGGACCCGTTCGTCGGCGGCGGCCAGGGCCCGACCGGACAGACCGGCCCCTTCCGCGCCCAGCATCAGGGCCACCCGGTCCATACGGTGCGGTGCCACCTCGTCCAGGGGCCGGGCCTTCTCGTCGGGAGTGAGGGCGAGCAGCCCGAACCCGGCCTCGCGCACCGACTCCAGTCCCTTCGGCCAGGTGTCCAGACGGGCGTACGGCACGGAGAAGACCGCGCCCATGGAGACCTTGACGCTGCGGCGGTAGAGGGGGTCGGCGCAGTCCGGGGAGAGCAGGACTGCGTCCATTCCGAGGGCCGCCGCGGAGCGGAAGATCGCGCCGATGTTGGTGTGGTCGTTGACCGACTCCATGATGACGACCCGGTGGGCGGTCCGGAGCACGTCGGCCGCCGTGGGCAGCGGTGTGCGCTGCATGGAGGCGAGCGCGCCGCGGTGCACGTGGTAGCCGGTGACCTGTTCGGCGAGCACGGGGTCGACGACGTACACCGGCGCGGTGGCCCGGTCGATGACGTCGCGCATGGCGTCGACCCACTTCGCGGACAGCAGCATCGACCGCATCGCGTAGCCCGCTTCCCCGGCCCGTCTGATGACCTTCTCGCCCTCGGCGATGAACAGGCCCTCGGCGGGTTCACGGCGGCGGCGCAGTTCCACGTCGGTCAGGCCGGTGTAGTCGTGCAGCCGCGGGTCACCGGGGTCGTCGACGGTGATGATCTCGGCCATGTCACGCCGTCCCGCGCGGGCCCACGGCGACGACCTCGCCGATGACGATGACGGCCGGCGGCCTGACCTCCTGGGCGACGACCGTCTCGGCGACCGTGGCGAGGGTGGCGTCGACCCGGCGCTGGGCGGCCGTGGTGCCCTCCTGGACGAGGGCGACCGGGGTGTCGGGGGACTTGCCGTTCGCCACCAGGGTCTCGGCGATCCGGCCGATCTTGTCGACGCCCATGAGGACGACGAGGGTGCCGGTCAGCTTCGCCAGGGACGGCCAGTCGACCAGGGAGCGCTCGTCGTCGGGGGCGACATGCCCGCTGACCACGGTGAACTCGTGCGCCACACCGCGGTGGGTGACGGGGATGCCGGCCGCGCCCGGGACCGAGATGGAGCTGGAGATGCCGGGGACGACGGTGCAGGGGATGCCGGCTTCGGCGAGCGCCTGGAGTTCCTCCATGCCCCGGCCGAAGACGTACGGGTCGCCGCCCTTGAGCCGGACCACCGACTTTCCCTGCTCGGCGTGCTCGATCAGCGCGTTGTTGATGGCCTCCTGGGCCATGAAACGGCCGTAGGGGATCTTCGCCGCGTCGATCACCTCGACGTGCGGCGGGAGTTCGGCGAGCAGGTCGCGCGGGCCGAGCCGGTCGGCGATGACGACGTCGGCCTCGGCGAGCAGGCGGCGACCGCGCACGGTGATCAGGTCCGGGTCGCCGGGGCCGCCGCCGACGAGGGCGACGCCCGGGGTGCGGGTGCGGTGGTGGGGGGCGACGAGGGTGCCGTCGCGCAGACCCTCGACCACGGCGTCGCGGATGGCGGCGGTGTGGCGGGGGTCCCGGCCGCGCGCCCGCGTGGTGAGCACGGCCACCGTGACGCCCTCGCTGGAGCCCGTGGCCGGGGTCCACGCCGTCGCCGCGTCGGCGTCGTCCGAGCGGACGCACCACACGCGGTTCGCTTCCGCCTCGGCGGAGGCACGGGTGTTCGCCTCGGTGTCGCTGGTGGCGATCAGGGCGTACCAGGCGGTCGCGAGGTCGCCTTCGGCGTAGCCGCGCCGGTGCCAGGTGATCTCGCCGGCGTCCGCCATGGCCTCCACGGAGGGGGTGGCCCCGGGGGACACGAGGTGGATGTCGGCGCCGGCGGCGATCAGGGCGGGGAGGCGGCGCTGGGCGACCTGGCCGCCGCCGAGGACGACGACCCGGCGGCCGGTGAGGCGGAGGCCTACGGGGTAGGCGGGGTGTTCGGCCATCAGGTGAGGCTCCTCGGGCAGGCGGTGGGTCAGCGGGCACGCTGCTGCGTCGGAGCGGGCCTGAGGTGGGGATTTTATGCGCGCGTCCGGTGGGGCCGGGGCGGGTGGGGTGATTTCCCCGGCCCGCTCCTTCCCGAGACCGGGGGCGCTGCCCCCGGTCCCCGCACGTGCGGGTGAGTGGACGGCTGTGCCCACCCGTTCCGCCTGGGGGTACCACCCAGACCCTTGAGGTACTGGGGGAGGAACGACTGCCCACAGCCGTCCGGGCTACTTCTCGGTCACCCCTGCCGAGTCGAAGGTCGCCACCTCGTGCATGGCCCGCGCCGTGCTCTGGACCAGGGGGAGCGCCAGCAGTGCGCCTGTGCCTTCGCCGAGGCGGAGGTCCAGGTCGACCAGGGGGCGGAGGCCCAGTTTGTTGAGGGCGGCGACGTGGCCGGGCTCGGCGCTGCGGTGGCCCGCGATGCAGGCGGCCAGGACCTCGGGGGCGATGGCCCGGGCCACCAGGGCGGCGGCACCGGCGCTGACGCCGTCCAGGATCACCGGTGTGCGCAGCGACGCGCCGCCGAGGAGCAGGCCGACCATGGCGGCGTGCTCGAAGCCACCGACGGCGGCCAGGACGCCGACGGGGTCGGCCGGGTCCGGCTGGTGGAGTTCGAGGGCGCGGCGGACGACCTCGGTCTTGCGGGCGAGGGTCTCGTCGTTGATGCCGGTGCCGCGGCCGGTGACCTCCGCCGGGTCGGCGCCGGTGAAGACGGAGATGAGGGCGGCGGACGCGGTGGTGTTCGCGATGCCCATCTCGCCGGTGAGGAGGGCCTTGTTGCCGGCCGCCACCAGGTCGCGGGCGGTCTCGATGCCGACCTCGATGGCCTTCCTGGCCTCCTCGCGGGTCATCGCGGGCCCGGTGGTCATGTCGGACGTACCGGCGCGGATCTTGCGCGGCAGCAGACCGGGGGTGGCCGGGAGGTCGGAGGAGACGCCCACGTCGACGACGCAGACCTCGGCGCCGACCTGGGCGGCGAAGGCGTTGCAGACCGCTCCCCCGCCGAGGAAGTTGGCCACCATCTGCGCGGTGACCTCCTGCGGCCAGGGGGTGACGCCCTGGGCGTGCACCCCGTGGTCGCCGGCGAAGATCGCGACGGCCGCGGGTTCCGGGATGGGCGGCGGGCACTGGCGGGAGAGGCCGGACAGCTGGGCGGAGATGATCTCCAGCATGCCGAGCGCCCCGGCCGGCTTGGTCATGCGCTTCTGACGCTCCCACGCCTCGCCGAGCGCCTTGGCGTCCAGCGGGCGGATCTGCGCGACGGTTTCGGCGAGCAGGTCGTGGGGGTCCTCTCCGGGCAGGGCGCGACGGCCGTACGTCTCCTCGTGCACGACCCAGGACAGCGGGCGGCGCTTGGACCAGCCGGCCTGCATCAGCTCGGGCTCGTCCGGGAACTCGTCGACGTAGCCCACGCACAGGTAGGCGACGACATCGAGGTGCTCGGGGAGTCCCAGCGCACGGACCATCTCGCGCTCGTCGAAGAAGCTGACCCAGCCGACGCCGAGGCCCTCGGCGCGGGCGGCGAGCCAGAGGTTCTCCACCGCGAGCGCGGAGGAGTACGGCGCCATCTGGGGCTGGGTGTGGCGGCCGAGGGTGTGCCGGCCGCCGCGGGTCGGGTCGGCGGTGACGACGATGTTCACGGGCGTGTCGAGGATGGCCTCGATCTTCAGTTCCTTGAACTGCTTCGCCCGGCCCTTGGGGAGTGACTTGGCGTAGGCGTCGCGTTGGCGCATGGCCAGTTCGTGCATGCTGCGCCGGGTGTCGGCGGAGCGGATGACGACGAAGTCCCAGGGCTGCGAGTGGCCGACGGAGGGCGCGGTGTGGGCGGCCTCCAGGACGCGGAGCAGCACCTCGTGCGGGATGGGGTCGCTGCGGAAGCCGTTGCGGATGTCCCGGCGTTCGCGCATGACCTTCAGTACGGCCTCGCGCTCGGCATCGTCGTAGCCGGGGGCGGCCGGACCGGTGGGCCGCGCGGCTTCCGCGTCCACGCCGGCGCCCTGGGTGTCGAGGTCGTCCGGGTTCTGCGCGGGTTCGGCGTCCGCCTCGCGGGGTTCCCCGGCGGGGACGGCCACGCCCTGGGGCGGGGTCGGCGCGAGGTGCGGGGTGGTGGGCACGGTGCCGTCCACGGGGACGAGCTCCCCCACGGGCCGGGCCGGCCCGGTCTCCGGGTGGGTGGTGGGAGTCTGCTGGGGGCCCTGGACCGGGGCCGCGTCGATTGCCGGAACGGCGTCGGCCGCCTCGTCGGCAGCGGGGGGTGCCTCCGGGCCGACGGCGGCCGGGGCCTCGGGCGCGGGGGCCTCCGCGAGGGCTTCGTCACCCGTCGCCCCGGAATCGGGTGCGGCGGCTTCGGCCGCGGTGTCGTCCGCTTCCGCGGCGGGAGTCCCGGGGAGTACGGCGGTGTCGGCGCCCGGCGCGGGGGCGTCCGGGGAAGCTTCGAGATTCTGGGCGTGCTCCGGAGCGAGAGCCTCCGTGTCTGGCACCGGAACGGCCTGGGCAGCCTCGGGCCCTTCGGCAGCCCTCGTGCCGACCACCTCGGCAGCCGGTGCCTGGACGGCCTGAGACGCCTCGGCCCTCTGCGCGAACTCCGACACGGCAGCCACCGCACCCGGTACCTGGACGGCCTGGGAAACCTCGGCCACCCCGGCAACCTGCGCCGCCCCAACATCGACACCCGGCACCGGAACGGCCTGAGAAACCTCGGCCACCTGCGTGAACTCCGACACGGCGGCTTCCGGTCCGGGCGGCTGAACAGCCTGTGGTGCCTCGGCCTCCTGGGCGTGGTCCGGTGCGGCGGCCACCGCACCTGGTGCCTGAGCGTCCTGCGACGCCTCCGCCGCCCGGGTCTGCACCGGCACGGCAGCCTCCGCGTCCACCACCTCACCGGCCTGTGGTGCCGCGGGGTCGGGACCCGGTACCTGAGCGCCGTGGGAAGCGTCCGCCTCCGGGGCGTACTCGGAAACGGCGGCCTGCGGCACCTCGGCGACCTGAGCGGGATCCGGCACGGCGACCGGCACTCCGGCGACCTGAGCAGGATCCGGCACGGCGACCGGCACCTCGGCGACCTGAGCAGGATCCGGCACGGCGACCGACACTCCGGCGACCTGAGCGGGATCCGGCACGGCGACCGGCACCTCGGCGACCTGAGCGGGCTCGGAGGACGGCACCTCGGCGGCCGGGGACGCCTCCGGTTCCTGGGCGTGCTCCGGAGCAGCGGGCCCGGGTGCGGGTGCCTGGTCCGCCTCGGCAGGTCGCTGCGCCCCGGCCTCCTGCACGGGCTCGGCGGCGGACGCGCCGGGCAGGCCGTGATCCGCGGCCGGGACCGGTCCCTGTTCCCCGCCCGCGGTGGTACCGGGACCGGTTCCCGCGGCCTCACCGGCACCGGCGACCGCGACGGCGACACTCCCCGTGTCCTGTACCGCCCCCGCCCCCGCCTCCGTGGCGATGCGGGTCACGACCGCCTGGGCCGCGTCCACCGGTTCCGGAACCGGAACAACCGTTTCCGCGGCCACCGCCCCCGCCGTGGGCTGCGCGCCCCAGGGCGCCGCGGCCTGCGGTACCGCCGCCTCGCGCGCGTGCGAAACGTCGAGGTACTCGGGGCCGAGGGACGGCGGACCGGCCTGGCGGACCGGCACGTCGGCGGGACCGCGGTCGGCGAGGGAGCGCACCGGGCCGGCGTTGGCGTCGGGAATCGGCGGGCCGAGGTGCAGCGGGCGGCGCGGCGCCGGCTGCGGCGGCTCGGGGAGCCGGACGCCGCCGAGGTCGACCGAGCCGCTGTCACGGCCGGCCATCTCGTGCGCGCCCGGCTGGTGCACGGTCTCGACGACCGGCTCGGGCGCGGGTGGGGCGATCTCGTTGCCCCAGGCGCTCTGGGCGCCGGGCAGCAACAGGTCCTCTTCCTCGGCGGGACTGTCGGAGAGGTAGGTGTACGCGTCGGGCGCGAGGACGCCCGGCTGCTCCACCATGCCTGCGTTCTCCGGCAGTCCCTCGCCCGGGACCTGGCCGGTGTCGGTCATGCGTACCCCTCGCCCATCGGTTAGTGCTCCTACGACCAGCTCACCCGGGACGGCGCACCGACCGCCCCACACTGAAGAACGAGCGTGCGTCCCCAGCGGCACGAACGGTCCGTCCGAAAAAGGCGACAAAGCCCTTCACCGTCATTCTCGCGGCCGTACGGCCGTCGCGTCAGCTTGATCGGCGACGGTTCCGCTGTGGACTGCGCCACGTTGCGCGTCCTCCGGTTCCTGCCGTACCACGACCCACCCCAAAACGGGCACGCTTTCCGGACATTGGCCAACGAAGCGCCG
Organism: Streptomyces sp. NPDC020731; assembly: GCF_044334705.1. NCBI lineage: Bacteria > Bacillati > Actinomycetota > Actinomycetes > Kitasatosporales > Streptomycetaceae > Streptomyces > Streptomyces sp. NPDC020731. Next base: position 39,383 of record NZ_JBIRTN010000014.1, on the reverse strand, counting down.
GGCGTCCGGGTGCGGTACAACGATCGGCCAGCCTACCTCGCGCGGTCGGACAATCCGATCACGGGGACGGCAATCGGATCAGTTGCCGCGCGCGGGCAGTACCCCGCTGAGCAGGAACGCGACGCTCCGCTCCTTCTCCGTCCAGGCCCTCGTGTCGAGTTCGACGGACTGCAGCAGGGCGCACTCGACCTGGTAGCCGTGCTCCGCCAGGTTCCGGCCGACGAGTTCGGCCCCGTCGCGGGTGGCGGCGTGCGTGACGATGCGCTGCGGACGGCGGTCGGCGACCGCGGAGACGACGGCCGCTCCCCCGCCGCCGACCCGGACGACATCCGGTTCGGGGAGGTTCTCCAGGACGTGCGGGGCGGTGCCGTGGACGATCTGCAACTGGACCCCGTGCCGACGGGCGGTGGACTCGGTGCGGGTGCAGGCGTGCGGGTCGCTGTCGACGGCGATGACGGCGGCGCCCGCGCGGGCCGCCTCGATGGCGAAGGCACCGCTCCCGCAGCCGATGTCCCAGACGAGGTCACCGACCCGCGGTCCCAGCCGGGCGAGTTGGGAGACACGCAGCGGTTCCCGCTCGCCCTCGCCGAGGTCGCCGCCGTACTCCTCGGCGGGCAGCGACCAGCCGCGGGGGCCGGTGGAGGGGTCGCGTCCGGCGAGCCAGCCGCCGGACTCACCGGCGCCGGCCCGGCCGCCGACGACGATGACGACATTGGGGTCGCGCCAGGTGTGGTCGGCGGCCTTGTCGGAGGTGACCACGCTGACCTGCTCGCGCCCGGTGCCGAGTTCCTCGCAGATGACGAAGGTGCGGTGGACGCCCTCCATGAGCAGGCCCAGTTCGGCGGGACCGGCGCCGGGCGAGGTGAGCACTGCCACCTTGGTGTGGGCTCGGCATACATTCACCGCGCGCCGCAGGGTGCGCGGGTGTGCGACGACCACATGGGCGTCGTCCCAGGGCATTCCGGCGCGGGCGAAGGCGGCGGCGACGGAGGAGACGCCGGGGACGACCTCGACCTCGAGGCCGAACTCGGGTGCGCGCAGGGTCCGTACGACACCGAAGAAGCCGGGGTCGCCGTCGGCGAGGACGACCGCGGTGCCGCGGTGGGCGGCGATGCGGCGGGCGGCGAGGGCGACGGAGCCGAGCCGGACGCGTTCGGCACCGGGGGGCACCTCGGGGAGTGCCAGATGGTGGGCGGCGCCGGCCACCAGTGTGGCGGCACCCAGCGCGGCGCGGGCCGCGGTGGTCAGCGGCGAACCGTCCCAGCCGATCACCGTGACCCGGTCGGCCATCGTCGTCAGTCTCCTGGGGTTTGCGCAGGTCGTCGTCGGCTGTCCCGCCACGGGGCGGGCTCCGTGAGACTACCTGGTGCGGCCGGGGAGCGTGCCGCCGGCGCCTCGCGCGAAGGTCAGTTCCAGTCCGTGTACTGGGTGAATTCGCCGGTTTCGGTCAGTTGTCCGTACGCGCCCTCGATGTCCTCGGGCAGCAGGCTCCATACGATGAAGTCGGTGCGTACGTCGCTCCAGCCGCCGTCGTCGGTGCGGACGTGGGCTATGCAGGCGCCCCGCAGCACACCCTCGCTGATGCAGCCGATCTTCTGGGCGACCTGCTGCGAGGCGGTGTTGTCGGCGGCGGTGCGCAGTTCGACGCGTTCGAACTTCTGGTCACCGAAGAGCCACTGTGCGGTGGCGAGCGCGGCCTCGGAGGCGTAGCCCTCGCCGCGCGCCCAGGGGGCGACGATGTAGGACAGCTCGGTGGACCGTACGTGCCAGTTGGTCCTGGTGAGCTGGATGACGCCGACCAGGCGCTGGGTGAGGAACTCGGTGACGGCGAGGTCGAGCCCGTTGCCGGCCGTGCGTTCGGCGGGGGCGTACTCGGTGATCCAGGTGCGGGCGGCCTCTTCGGTGAAGGGCCGGGGGACGTCGGTCCAGGCGGCGACCTGCTCGTCGTTCATCATCTCGGCGAGGGCGGGGACGTCGTCCGTGTCGAGGGGACGAAGCACCAACCGCTCCGTGCTGATGGAGATGTTGGGGAAGGTGCTCGTCATGCGCCGCTCCGTAACCTGAGAGACCGTCGGGTGCTGCTGAGCTGCCCAGCATGCAGCATGAAGGCACTGAACCGCACTGCGGGGTCCACTCCTTGTAGCGGAGTGGACCCCGTGAGTGGCGTGGGGGCGGGTCAGAAGGAGGCGAGGACGGAACCGGCGTACTTGTCCTCGATGAACTTCTTGACCTCGGGCGAGGTGAGGAGCTCGGCGAGCTTCTTCACGCGCGGGTCGTCCTCCTGGCCCTCCTTGACGGCGAGGAGGTTGCTGTTCGGGTTGCCCTTGGCGGACTCCAGGACGAGAGCGTCCTTCGCGGGCTTGAGGTCGGCCTCGATGGCGTAGTTGCCGTTGACCACCGCGGCGTCGACGTCGTCCAGGGAGCGCGGGGTCTGGGCCGCCTCGAGCTCCTTGAACGTGAGCTTCTTCGGGTTCTTCGTGATGTCGGCGGGGGTCGCCGCGGTACCGACGCCGTCCTTGAGGGTGAGGAGCCCGTTGGCGGCGAGCAGCTGCAGGGCGCGGCCCTCGTTGACGGTGTCGTTCGGGATGGCGATCGTCGCGCCGCTCTTCAGCTCGTCGGCCTTCTCAACCTTGTGGGAGTACAGGCCGAGCGGCTCCAGGTGCACGTCGACGACGGACACGATGTGAGTGCCGTTCTTCTTGTTGAAGTCGTCCAGGTACGGCTGGGTCTGGAAGAAGTTGGCACCGACCGAGCCGTCCTCCGTGGCCGTGTTCGGGGTGACGTAGTCGGTGAACTCCTTGACCTCGAGGTCGAGGCCGGCCTTCTCGGCGAGGTTGTCCTTGACGTAATCGAGGATCTCGGCGTGCGGCACGGGGCTCGCGGCGACGACCAGCGGGCCGGAGGTGTCGGAGGCGGCGTCCTTGTCCGCGCCGCAGGCGGTGAGCCCGAGGGTGAGGGCTCCGGCGGCGAGGACGGCGGTGGTGATCTTGGCGGTGTTACGCACGAAAAGTGCCTTTCCTTGGGTGGTGCGGCCCCGTGTCGGGTATTACGGGGAGTCTTCCGGGGAGGGTTATGCGACCTTGCTGATGTCGGCCGCGGCGGGCTCCTTGGCTTTGAGGAGCCGGAGCCTGGGCGAGGCGCCGGAGCGGCCGCCGCGGCGGTGCAGGGCACGGGCCGCGTAGTCGCCGGCGAACTGGATGAGCGAGATGACCACGGCGAGGATCGCGACGGTGATCCACATCAGGCCGGTGTCGAAGCGCTGGTAGCCGTAGCGGACGGCGAGGTCGCCGAGTCCGCCGCCGCCGACGGTGCCGGCCATGGCCGAGTAGCCGATGAGGGCGATGATCGTGGTGGTGGTGCTGGCGATCAGCGAGGGCAGCGCCTCGGGGACGAGGACCTTGCGGACGATCGTCCAGGTGTTGCCGCCCATGGCCTGCACGGCCTCGACGAGCCCGTGGTCGACCTCGCGTACGGCCGTCTCGACGAGGCGGGCGAAGAAGGGGATGCCGCCGATGGCGAGCGGCACGATCGCGGCCTCGCTGCCGATGGTGGTGCCGGTGACCCAGCGGGTGAAGTTCATCAGGGCGACCATGAGGATGATGAACGGCAGCGAGCGGCCGATGTTCACGATCTGCCCGATGACCTTGTTCACCAGGGTGTTCTGCAGCAGTCCGCCCTTGTCGGTGAGGACGAGCAGGATGCCCAGCGGAAGGCCGCCGACGACGGCGATCAGGGTGGACCAGCCGACCATGATCAGCGTCTCGGTACAGGCCTGTTCGAGCAGCGGCTGCATCTGGGACCAGGTCACTTGGCCCCCTCCTTCACCAGTGCGGGCTGTTCCCGGTCCACGACGTCGATCTGCAGGCCCTGTTCGCGCAGGAAGCCGACGGGTACGACGTTGTCCTCGTAGCGGCCGGGCAGTTCGATGCGCATGCGGCCGACCTGGAGGCCGCCGACGGTGTCGATGGCGGCGCCGAGGATCGATATGTCGATGTTGTAGGTGCGCGAGAGCTGGGAGATGACCGGCTGGGTCGCGCTCTCGCCGTGGAAGGTGACGTCGAGGACGGTGCGGTCGTCACCGGACGCCTCGCCGCCGACCGGGAACAGCGCGGAGGCCAGTTCGGAGCCGGGGGTGGCGAGGAGTTCGGTGACCGTGCCGGACTCGACGATGCGGCCGTTCTCCATGAGGGCGGCCGAGTCGCAGATCGACTTCACGACGTCCATCTCGTGGGTGATGAGCAGGACGGTGAGGCCCAGCCGGCGGTTCAGGTCGCGCAGGAGGTGCAGGATCGAGCGGGTGGTCTCCGGGTCGAGGGCGCTGGTGGCCTCGTCGGAGAGCAGCACCTTGGGGTCACCGGTGAGGGCGCGGGCGATGCCGACGCGCTGCTTCTGGCCGCCGGAGAGCTGGGCGGGGTAGGCCTTGGCCTTGTCGGCGAGGCCTACCAGGTCGAGCAGTTCCAGCGCCTTGCGGGAGCGTTCCTTCCCCGACTTTCCGAGGATCTCCAGCGGTAGTTCGACGTTGTCCTGCACGGTGCGCGAGGACAGCAGGTTGAAGTGCTGGAAGACCATGCCGATACGGCTGCGCGCCTGCCGCAGTTCCCTGCCGGCCCGGGGTCCGCGGCCGGCGAGCGCGGTGAGGTCCCGGCCGGCCACGGTCACGGTGCCCGAGGTGGGGCGTTCCAGCAGGTTGACGCAGCGGATGAGGGAGGACTTGCCGGCACCGGACTGGCCGATGACGCCGTAGACCTCGCCCTCGCGGACGTGCAGGTCGACGCCGTCGAGGGCGGTGACCTCCCGGCCGCGTGAGCGGTAGACCTTCGTGAGGCCCGAGGTGGTGATCACGTGGGTATCCGTCACTGTCGAGTGCACGGCGCGTCGTGGGCGCCGGGCACGAGGCGTTCAGGGTCGAAAGCAGCAGGGCGGCGCGGATCTCGCGGGCCCGGCGAGGGGCCCGTCACAAGGGGAGAAACGTGCGCGCGGGGGCGTGGCCCAGTCGCGGTCGCGGGGAATCCGGGCGGACGTGAGCCGGCTCTCGCTTCGGGGCGCGAGGCTCAGATGGTGCGGGGGCCCTCTAGAAGGCGCGCATTCGGCACTGACACATACAACGAGCACCGGGCGTCAGGGTCGCCTCGGTCGCAGGGATGCGGTCGCTCGTCGTGGTCATGCGATCAGTAAAGCAGACGTTTACTCCTGACCGGACATGGCTGTCCGTATTCTGGACAGCCATGGACAGCGATGCGCGCACGTCAGGGACGTACGGCGATCTCCACTCCCCCGTCCGTGACCAGTGCGGACAGGGCCGAGAGGTCCTCGACGACGAGATCGGCGGTCAGCTCGTGGGCCCGGTGGGTTGTGGCCAAGGCCACGGTGGTCATGCCGGCGGCGCGTCCGGCCTGGAGTCCGGCGGGGGCGTCCTCGAAGACGACGCAGTGCGCGGGGTCGACGCCGAGGGTGCGGGCAGCGAGGAGGTAGGGCTCGGGGTCGGGCTTGCCGCGGGTGATGTCGTCGGCGGCGACCAGGGTCTTGGGCAGGATGCCGACGGCCTCCAGGCGGGCCTCGGCGAGACGCCGGGTGGCGGAGGTGACGACGGCCCACCGCCCGGCGGGCAGCGCGGCGAGGAAGTCCCTTGTCCCCGGCAGCAGTTCCACACCGCCGTTGGGTACATCCTCGACCTCCAGCTCCTCGATCCGCGCGACGGCCTCCGGCACGACATGGGCGGGCAGCAGATCGGCGGCTATCTCCGCGGCCGGCCGTCCGTGCAGCTCGACCCGCCCGAACTCCCCGGCCGTGATCCCGTACTCGACGGCCCACCGCGTCCAGCAGCGGTTCACGGAGTCGAGGGAGGAGACGAGGGTTCCGTCGTTGTCGAACAGCAGGGCCTGCGCATGGATGGTCATGCCATCGACCTTACGGGCCCGCCGGACCTTGCCGGATTCCCCGGCTGTGGCGATCATCACGGCATGGGACCCGAGGTGAGCGCCTTCGTGGCGGACGGACCGCTGCCCGACGAGGAGACCGGGGAGGAAGCGGAGATCGACCGCAGGGCACGGCAACTGGAGGCGATGACGCGCCCGCTGAGCCTCGCCGAGGCGGAGGCCCTGGCCGGCTGCTTCGGGCCGGACGACTGCTACGGGCTCGCCTGGACGATGGCCCACCTGATCGAGACCGCCCCGGGACCGGTGTACACGCCGGACCCGGCGCCCGAAGCGGGCGCGCACGCGCGGATCCGCGGGTGGGCGGTCGCCGCCGGGCTGGTCGCCCAGGACGCCGGGGCCGACGCTCCCGGGGGCGGGGACACCGGGGCTTTCCCGGCGTAATAAGGTCGCTGGCATGCTTGATGTCCTGACGGTGGTGACCGGTGTCGCCGCGCTGTTGCTCGGCGCCTGGTGCGGGTGGGCCGCCTACCGTGACCAGCCGACGAAGGACTGGCACTTCATCGGGATGGCCGTGGTCACGCTGCTGGCGCTGGTCCAGCTGATCGTCGGGATCGTGCAGCTGGCCCGGGGCGAGAAGCCGGAGCAGGGCGCGACGATCTTCGTGGCGTATCTGCTCGGCTCGTTCGCGTGCGTCCCGGCGGCCGGCTTCATGTCGCTGGGCGAGCGCTCCCGCTGGGGATCGCTGACGGTCGCCGCGAGCGGTGTCGTGCTGGCCGTGCTCGAGGTGCGGCTCTACGACATCTGGGGAGGCTGAGATGGCCGCGACGCAGGACAGGCCGAACCGGACACGGCTGATCGGCGGTCCCGGACTGCTGCTGGTGTGGCTGTACGGGGTGATGGTCGTCGGCGCGGTGTCGCGCTCCGCGTACCAGATCGCCGCCGAGTTCGACCGGGCGCCGCTCGCCTACTCGCTGTCGGCGGTGGCCGGCGTGGTCTACGGCTTCATCACCTACACCCTGGTGCGCGGCGGGGAGACGGCCCGCAGGGCGGCGCTGGTGTGCTGCGCCGCCGAGCTCGTGGGCGTACTGACCGTGGGGACCTGGACGCTGGTGGAACCGTCCGCGTTCCCCGACGCCACCGTGTGGTCGGACTACGGGATGGGGTACCTCTTCATCCCCGTGCTGCTGCCCCTCACGGCCGTGTACTGGCTGCGCAAGGCGCGGCCGGAGCGGCAGCCCGCGTCCTGATCAGGCGGTCGTCGCGTAGGCCTGCGCCTGCTTCTCCAGGACGATCATCGGTACGCCGTCGGCGCCCCGGGAGGTGCCCACCCGCTGGTAGCCGACCTTGCTGTACAGCCGCAGGTTGCTCTCGCTGCGGTGCCCGGCGTGCAGCCGGAAGGTCCTGGCGCCGCGCTCGCCGGCCAGGGCGGACTCCGCGGCCCGAAGGAGACGCGCGCCGATGCCGTGTCCCTGGAGGCGGGGGTGGACGCAGAGCTTGCCGATCGCGGCGGCGCCCTCCTCGGTGATCCTGCCGTGCACCGAGCCGACGATCTCGTCGCCGAGGCGGGCGACGAAGACGCAGTCGGCGGCGACCTCCGCACGGACCGAGTCGAGGGTCTGGACGAGCGGGTCGATGCGGTAGTTGCCGTAGAGCGCCGCCTCGCTCTGGAAGCACAGGTACTGCAACCTGAAGATCTGCTCCGCGTCCTGCCCGGCCGCCGCAGAGATGGTCACGCTCATGCCCATGTGCGCACGCCTCCCGCTCACCTGATCACCTGTCGTCCCTCACTCCTATCCCCGTCCTCAGCGCACCGCAACCTCCCTCGTGAGCAAACGACGCAGACATCCCAGGCATCTGGAACGTTCCGGGCCGAGACTGCCCTGTGAGATACCCAACTCCCCCGCGATCTCCCGGTATGTCGGCTCGCGCGGCGACAGCAGCGCCTCCATCAGCTCCGGGCATCGGCCGGGCAGCCGTCGTACGGCGTCCCGCAGGGCGCGGCGGCGGGCGGCGGCGAGTGCGAGACCTTCGGGGTCGTGGTGGCCGGTGTCGGCGGGGTCGCCGGTCAGCGCCGTTTCCCGGCGGGCCCTGCGGCGGGTGCGGCGGGCCTCGGCGCGGACGGCCCGGCGGAGCCAGTCCGGGGGGTCGGACGGCGGGCCGCCGGAGTCGAGGCGCTCCAGGAGGCGGAGCCACACCGCCTGTTCCAGGTCTGCCGGTTCGGTCCCGGAGCCGGGCGCCTCGGCGGACGCCTCCGCGGTGAGCAGCGGGCGCAGGGAGACGACCAGCTCGTACGCCGGGACCGGCTCGTGTGTCATACGCGCAACGACTCGGCCGCCCCGGACAGGGTTGCCCGGAGCGACCCGAACTCACCCCTACCGGGGCGAAGCGGTTCAGCCGTTGACGAAGTCCTCGCGGGCCAGCAGCCCGGTGTCCGGGTTGTCGGTGAAGACACCGTCGATGCCGGTGGCGAAGTACGCCCGGTAGGCGCCGAAGACGTCGCCGTAGGCGTCGGGGTCGGTGCCCTTGCGGAAGTCGGCGGGCAGGAAGGGGTTCTCGTTGCGCAGGGTGTAGGGGTGCAGGATCAGGCCCGCCCGGTGCGCGTCGCGGACCAGGGTCGTCGGCTCGGTGAGCCGGCCGCCCGCGTCGCGCGGGATGACCAGGTCGAGGGTGGGGCCGATGCCCTGGGCGTAGGAGGCGATCTCCTCGAGTCCCTCGGGGGTGATGAGGTCGGCGACGGTGCGCGGGTCGCCGGACTCGACGAAGTCCCAGGGGCGGCTTCCGGCGCCGGACAGGAGCACCACGAGCGGGTTGTCCACCAGCCGGCGCAGCCGCTGGATGCCGGTCGGCTCGAACGACTGCAGGACGACCGGCGAGTTCCGGCGGTCCTTGCCGTGCTTGCGCAGCAGCTTCGCCACCCGCTCCTCCAGGCCGAGGCCGAGGCCGCGGAAGTAGGTGGGGTGCTTGGTCTCGGGGTAGATCCAGACCTGCTTGCCGCGCTTGCGGGTCTGCTCGTCCTGCCAGCGCAGCACCTCTTCGAAGGTGGGGATCTCCCAGCGGCCGTCGTAGAGGGTGTTGTGCGGGCGGTTGGCCGGGATGCGCTCGACGGCGCGCAGCCGCTTCAGCTCGGCGAGGGTGAAGTCCTCGGTGAACCAGCCGGTGACGGAGGCGCCGTCCAGTGTCTTGGTGGTCCTGCGGCCGGCGAACTCGGGATGGTCGGCGACGTCCGTGGTACCGCCGATCTCCGGTTCGTGCCGGCAGACGAGGTGGCCGTCCCTGGTGGGGACGAGGTCACCGGCCTCGACGATGTCCGCACCCATGTCGAGGGCGAGCTGATAGGCGCCGAGGGTGTGCTCGGGCCGGTAGCCGCTGGCCCCGCGGTGGCCCACGACGGTGGGGACGGGCAGGCCCTTCAGCCCCCGGCCGCCGCCGTGCCGCGCGTCGGCGGCTCTCGCGGTGCCGCCCAGTGCCAGGACCGGTCCGGAGGCGCCGAGCACCGCCGCGCCGAGGAGGGCCCGCCGTCCGGTTCCGCCCGCCTGTTCGTTCGACTCCCGGGTTGCCATGAGTGTCCTCCTGGTGTCGGCTCGTCCGGTGCGGGGCGATCGTAGGTGCGCGTGGATGACGCACGGGAGACCCCGGGCCGAACACACGGGTGATGTTGTGTGGCGCGCGCCCCTCATGCGGATGACGTACGCCTGTCGTATTCCGGCGGGGATGTGACGGCTCGTCCGATTGGGCCGGACGGAGGGGGGCACTCGTGCGGTGTGCGGGTCCGGGCGACTTCCGTCACAGCGCGACCGCCGTGTCGCGCGCCGGCCACGGGCGGGCCACCGCAGGTGAACCCGGGTCAAGAGTGAGTAAGACCTCGGTGAACTCCGCCGGTTCCGATGTGCGCGACCCCCTGGGCCGCGAGTAATGTCCTCACCTGCACAGACTCATACCGCATAAACCGACGTCCGTTTCCCACCGGAGGGCCCGTTGTCCCGCTTCGTGCTCATCAAGGCAGTGCTCGGTCCGATCATGCGCTTGATGTTCCGCCCACAGGTGGAGGGCGCGGAGAACATCCCGGGCGACGGTCCCGTCATCCTGGCCGGCAACCATCTGACGTTCATCGACTCGATGATCCTGCCGCTCGTCTGCGACCGCCAGGTCTTCTTCATCGGCAAGGACGAGTACGTCACCGGCAAGGGCCTCAAGGGCCGGTTGATGGCGTGGTTCTTCACCGGCACCGGCATGATCCCGGTCGACCGCGACGGCGGCCGGGGCGGGGTGGCGGCACTGATGACCGGACGCCGGGTGCTGGAGGAGGGCAGGATGTTCGGCATCTACCCCGAGGGCACCCGCTCCCCCGACGGCAGGCTGTACCGAGGCCGTACCGGCATCGCCCGGCTCACCCTGATGACCGGCGCGCCCGTCGTGCCGTTCGCCATGATCGGCACGGACAAGCTCCAGCCGGGCGGCGCGGGACTGCCGCGGCCGGGCAAGGTGACGGTCCGTTTCGGTGAGGCGATGGAGTTCTCCCGTTACGACGGCATGGGCCGTGACCGGTATGTACTGCGTGCGATCACCGACTCGGTGATGACCGAGGTGATGCGGTTGTCCGGGCAGGAGTACGTGGACATGTACGCGAGCAAGGCGAAGGCCGCGTAGCACTGGGCCCCGGCCCGGGGTCGGGTTGCGGGTGCGTCGTGACCGGTCGCGCCCACGCGGCGGAGCCGCATACGGAAACAGCCCCGCGCCCCTGAGGCCGGCTGTCCAGCCGTTGGTTCCGGAGCATGAACCATGCCGCTGCCGCCGCCGGCAGGACCGTTGCTCCTGTGCCCGCTGCCGGGGTGAGGCCGTCGACGAAGGACTGGCGGGCCGCTTCCGGCATGGGTCCGGCGGTGCGGGCGGGCGGTGAGGACGCCGCTTCCACCGCGCCGCCCGGCGACTCGTACGCCTCGGCCGGGGTGCCCGCCGGGCCGGTGAAGCCGCGGTGGACACCGGTGACGACGGAGCCGAGCACGACGATGCCGAGGGCCGCGCCGACTTCGTACGCCGTCTCGGAGACGGCGGAGGCCGCGCCCGCCTGTTCCCCGGGCACGCCGGAGAGGGTCACGTCGGCGGTCGCCGAGGCTGCCCATGGAGACGAGCAGACCGGCGATCACGAACGAGTGGACGTCACCGATCCACAGCAACTGGGTGCCGGTGGGGACGAGGTCCTCGCTGATGCACGGGGTGGCCAGGCCGAGGACGGTCGCGTCGACGGCCACCAGCAGCACGGCGAGCACGAGGACGGGGAGCGTGAGCCACCGGCCGGCCGCTTCACCGCCTCGGTCGTGGTCTCCGGCCGCAGGGCACTGGTCATGACTGCTTCCTTCGCGCCGGATCGTCCGGTCGTCGTACGCCGCCGAGCAGCAGCTCGACGATTCTCAGGGCCGCCGTGTGGTGAAAGGCCGGTGCTCAGTGCCAGGGCAGCTGTCCGCGCCGCTCCCAGTAGGCCCCCGGCTCCTCGACCAGGGCGGCGAGGCGGGACAGCTGGTCGTCGGTGAGGTCGACGACGGCGGCGTGCAGGTTGGAGGCGAGCTGGGCGGTGGTGGCCGCGCCGGAGAGGACCACGCCGGCCCACGGCTGCCGCAGGACCACCGCGAGGGCGACGGCGTCACAGCCCAGACCGGTCTCCTCGGCGACGGTCCGCAGCGCCTCCGGGGCGTTCGCGGCGGCGAGCCGGCCGTTGGCCATGCCCTCCTTGACGATCACCGTGAGCCCGGCGTCATGGGCCTCGGCGAGCGCGGGCCCGGCGGAGGTCTCCAGGGCGTTGTACGTCGACTGGACGGTACGGAAGAGGGGTTCGCCGTCGACCGTGACGGCGAGGGCGGCGCGGATGGCGTCGGCCTGTGCCGGGCCGCTGGTGGAGAAGCCGACGGTGAGACCCCGGACCACCGCCTCCGCGAGCCGGGCGTGCAGCTCCTTGTCGGTGAGGGCGGGACTCTGCGGGGTCACCGAGTGGATCTGGTAGAGGTCGAGCCGGTCGCCGAGCAGCGCCTCGGTCTCGACGCGCTGACGCTCGTACGCCGTGAGGGAGTGGTCCTTGACCTCGTGCCGCTCGGCGTCGGTGGACCAGTCGGCGGTGTAGGTGTAGCCCCATTTGCTGCCGATGACGACGTCGTCGACGCCGGGGCGGTTCTTCAGCCAGTCGGCGAGGAACTCCTCGGAGCGGCCGTAGGAGCGGGCGGCGTCGAAGTAGCGGACTCCCTGGGCGTAGGCGGCGTCGAGGAGTTCGTGCGTACGGGTGCGCAGCGTCTCCACGCTGCGGTTCTCTCCGAGGTCGTCACCGCGGCCGAGGTTGATGTAGCCGGGGCGGCCGATGGCGGCGAGGCCGAGGCCGAGGTGGCAGGTGGGGGTTGTCGCTGTTGCCAGTCGGGCGAAGGGCATCGCGGGCTCCGTCGGTCGGTTCCGGTGCGGTTCCGACCAACGTAACCCGCGGTGCCGCTCCGCTCGGGGAGCCGGGCGCCTTCGAGCTCGGATCCCGCTGTGCGTCGGCGAGCGCGGGTGCACCGTGACTGCTCGCGCCCACGCGGCGGAGCCGCACACCGGTACAGCCCCGCGCTCCTGGGGAGTCGCCCTCAGCGGCGTTCGATCAGCTCTGTCGCTTCGCGTTCGCCCACACGTGCTGGGCCGCCACGTTCGCCTTCACTTCCGCCAGCTGGACCGCGACCGCGCTCGGGGCCGTGCCGCCCCTGCCGTCGCGGGAGGCGAGGGCGCCCGGGACGTTCAGGACCGACCGCACCTCCGGTGTCAGGTGGGCGGAGATCTTCGCGAACTGTTCGTCGGTCAGTCCGTCCAGTTCCTTGCCCTCGGACTCGGCGACCTTGACGCACTCGCCGGCCACCTCGTGCGCGACGCGGAACGGCACGCCCTGCTTGACCAGCCACTCGGCGATGTCGGTGGCGAGGGAGAAGCCGGCCGGGGCCAGTTCCTCCATGCGCTCGCGGTGCACGGTGAGGGTGGCCATCATGCCGGTGAAGGCGGGGAGCAGGACCTCCAGCTGGTCGATGGAGTCGAAGACCGGCTCCTTGTCCTCCTGGAGGTCGCGGTTGTAGGCGAGCGGGAGGGCCTTGAGGGTCGCCATCAGGCCGGTCAGGTTGCCGATCAGGCGGCCGGACTTGCCGCGCGCCAGCTCGGCGATGTCCGGGTTCTTCTTCTGCGGCATGATCGACGAGCCGGTGGAGAACGCGTCGTGCAGGGTCACGAAGGAGAACTCCTTCGTGTTCCAGATGATGATCTCCTCGGCGATCCGGGAGACGTTCACGCCGATCATCGCGGTGATGAAGGCGAACTCGGCGACGAAGTCCCGGGAGGCCGTGCCGTCGATGGAGTTGGCCGCGCTGCCGTGCTCGAAGCCGAGGTCCTTGGCGACGGCCTCCGGGTCCAGGCCCAGGGAGGAACCGGCGAGCGCGCCGGAGCCGTACGGGGACACCGCCGTGCGCTCGTCCCACTGGCGCAGCCGCTCGGCGTCCCGGGACAGCGCCTGGACGTGCGCGAGGACGTGGTGGGCGAAGAGCACCGGCTGGGCGTGCTGGAGGTGGGTGCGGCCGGGCATGGCCACGTCCGGATGGGCCTCGGCGAGGCCGGTCAGCGCGTCCTGGAGGTCGGCGATCAGGCCGCCGACGGTACGGGCGTGGTCCCGCAGGTACATGCGGAAGAGGGTGGCCACCTGGTCGTTGCGGGACCGGCCGGCGCGCAGCTTGCCGCCGAGGTCGGGGCCGAGGCGCTCCAGCAGGCCGCGCTCCAGCGCGGTGTGCACGTCCTCGTCGGCGATGGTGCCGGTGAAGGAGCCGTCGGCGACGTCCGCTTCCAGCCGGTCGAGACCGGCGAGCATCCGGGTCAGCTCGTCCTCGGTGAGCAGCCCCGCCGCGTGCAGCACGCGGGCGTGGGCACGCGAGCCGGCGATGTCGTAGGGCGCGAGCCGCCAGTCGAAGTGGACGGACGCGGACAGCTTCGCCAGGGCCTCGGCGGGACCGTCGGCGAAACGGCCGCCCCAGAGCCGTACGTCACCGCTGTTGCTGCTCACTTGGATTGCTCCTCGAGGGTTCCGGATGTGCCGCCGCCTCCCCACGGTCGAGTGGGGAGGCGGCTGTCAGGCTACTGCGCGTGAGGGACCGTCAGACGGTCACGCGAGGTCGCGCTGCGCCGCGATCTTCGACGACAGGCTGTAGATGTCGATGAAGCCCTTGGCCGCCGCCTGGTCGAAGGTGTCGCCCGTGTCGTACGTGGCCAGGTTGAAGTCGTACAGCGACGACTCCGAGCGCCGGCCGGTGACGACCGCGCGGCCGCCGTGCAGGGTCATCCGGATGTCACCGTTGACGTGCTGGTTGGCCTCGGTGATGAAGCCGTCCAGGGCCCGCTTGAGCGGGGAGAACCACTGGCCGTCGTAGACCAGCTCGCCCCAGCGCTGCTCGACCTGCCGCTTGTAGCGGGCGAGCTCGCGCTCGACGGTGACGTTCTCCAGCTCCTGGTGGGCGGTGATCAGGGCGATCGCGCCGGGAGCCTCGTACACCTCGCGGGACTTGATGCCGACGAGGCGGTCCTCGACCATGTCGATCCGGCCGATGCCCTGGGCGCCGGCGCGCTCGTTGAGCTGCTGGATGGCCTGGAGCACGGTGACGGGCTTGCCGTCGATGGCGACCGGCACACCTTCCTTGAAGGTGATGACGACCTCGTCGGCCTCGCGCGGCAGGGCGGGGTTCTGCGTGTACTCGTAGACGTCCTCGATCGGCGCGTTCCAGATGTCCTCGAGGAAGCCGGTCTCGACGGCGCGGCCGAAGACGTTCTGGTCGATGGAGTACGGGGACTTCTTGGTGGTCGCGATCGGCAGGCCCTTGGCCTCGCAGAAGGCGATGGCCTTGTCGCGGGTCATGGCGTAGTCGCGGACCGGGGCGATGCACTTCAGGTCGGGGGCGAGGGCGACGATGCCGGCCTCGAAGCGGACCTGGTCGTTGCCCTTGCCGGTGCAGCCGTGGGCGACGGTGGTGGCGCCGTGCTTCTGCGCGGCGGCGACGAGGTGCTTGACGATCGTCGGCCGGGACAGCGCGGAGACCAGCGGGTAGCGGTCCATGTAGAGGGCGTTGGCCTTGATCGCCGGGAGGCAGTACTCCTCGGCGAACTCGTCCTTGGCGTCCGCGACCTCGGCCTCGACGGCACCGCAGGCGATGGCGCGCTTGCGGATGACGTCCAGGTCCTCGCCGCCCTGGCCGACGTCGACCGCAACGGCGATGACCTCGGCGCCCGTCTCCTCGGCGATCCAGCCGATGGCGACGGAGGTGTCCAGACCGCCTGAGTAGGCGAGTACGACGCGCTCGGTCACGGGTTTCTCCTCACAGTGCATTCGCTGACATGCATGAGTATGCAGTAGTCCGCATGAATCGTCAATCCGGCCGCGAATCCGGAGCCGGGTTGAACACGGGAAACCGCTTTCACGTACTGGTCGCCGGACGCAGGCGCCGCGTCGGACCGATCGAGACACCACGACAGACATCCGTGACACCCCGACCCGAGTGAGGCATCCGCATGTCCAGGGCCCTTCCGAAGTACAACAAGCGCCGCGTCGGCTTCATCGGCGGCGCCGCCGCGGTGGCGCTGACCGGCGCGGTGATCGCCGGCACCGCGCTCGCCGGTGAGCCGTCCGGGGGCGGCGGCGACGCGAACGCCCGGACACTGGCGGGACCCGGCACGGTCTCCTGCCCCGATGTGGCTCCCGAGCTCCCCGCGGTCCCCGCCTCCGCGCGGGCCGAGGTCGAGCGCAACCTCGGCGACCTCGACAAGCAGATCACCGAAGCCGACAAGCGACTCGTCGACACCGCCGGACAGGGCGGACCCGACTTCGTCCGAAACGCCGTCCTCGGCCCCCTGGAGGACAAGCGCGTCGCCGCCATCAACCGCATCGCCACCGCCATCGGCCGCACCGCCGAACGGCCCTCCGGACTCGACGCGCTCGCCCCGTGCTCGCTCGACGCGAAGGGCGCGGCGGAGCAGGAGGACGCGGGCGCCGGCGAGGAGGCGGGCGGCGAGGAGACCACGACACCGCCCACCAAGGAAGCCGGACAGGGCGCCGGGGAGGACACCGGCCAGACCGGGAACACCGGCGTCGGCACGGTCTCCTGCCCCGATGTGGCTCCCGAGCTCCCCGCGGTCCCCGCCTCCGCGGGGGCCGAGGTCGAGCGCAACCTCGGCGACCTCGACAAGCAGATCGCCGAAGCCGACAAGCGACTCGTCGACACCGCCGGACAGGGCGGACCCGACTTCGTCCGAAACGCCGTCCTCGGCCCCCTGGAGGACAAGCGCGTCGCCGCCATCAACCGCATCGCCACCGCCATCGGCCGCACCGCCGAACGGCCCTCCGGACTGGACTCCCTGGCCGCCTGCACACTCACCAAGTGAGGTGACAGGCGCTGTGGCCGCCCCGTACAAGCGCCGGCCGGGGCGGCCACGGTACTTCTCCGGCCGACCACCAATTGCTTAGACAAACGAAAGACATGGCCCCATAATCGGTGGACATGGGAAAGACCTATGAGCGCATAGACGGCCGCCTCCGCACCTTCATCGAGGAACAGCCGGTCTTCTTCACCGCCACCGCCCCGCTGTCCGCCGACGGCACGGTCAACCTCTCGCCCAAGGGGCTCAAGGGGTCCTTCGCGATCCTCGACGAGCTGACCGTGGCCTACCTCGACTTCGCCGGCTCCAACGCCGAGACCATCGCCCATCTGCGGGAGAACGGCCGGATCACCCTGATGTGGTGTGCCTTCCAGGGGCCGCCGAACATCGTGCGCGTGCACGGCCGCGGCGAGCCCGTCTTCCGCGACGACCCGCGCTTCGGGGAACTGCTCACGCACTTCCCCGACATCGACCCCTCCCTCCACGGCCTGCGCGCCGTCGTCGTCGTGACGGCCGAACTGATCCGCGACACCTGCGGATACGGGGTGCCCTTCATGGCGTACGAGAGCGACCGGGACCTGCACGGGAAGCGGTTCGCGCGGGAGGACGACGCCTCGCTCGACGCGTACTTCACCAAGAAGGAGTACATCGCGACCAGCCTGGACGGACTGCCCGGGCTGCCGTTGCCGCTGCCCCCCTCTACCGTCTGAGGCATGCGCCCAGGTGCCGCTCCCGCCGCCGTACTCGTCTCTCTGTCCCTGCTCCTGCTCGGCGCCGGCCGGCCTTCCGCGCCGCTGCCGGACCGGATGGCGGACACCGGGGGCGGCACCCAGCTGATCACCGCGGTGGCACCGGACACCGGCTCGACGTCCGGCACGGTCACCTGGTGGGACCGGAAGGACGGCCGCTGGGTGGCGGCCGGTTCCGCGCCGGCCCGCTTCGGGGCGAAGGGCCTGGCCGAGGGCGCCGCCCGCCGGCAGGGCACGGACACGACCCCGACCGGGCTGTACGGAATGCCGTACGCCTTCGGCATCGACGCGGCGCCGCGCGGGACCGCGTACACGTACCGCCCGGTACGGCAGAACTCCTGGTGGTGCCAGGACAACGACTCGCGCTCCTACAACCGCTGGACCGAGCCCCGCGCGGCCGACTGCCGGGCCGCCGAGGCCGAGCACCTGATCGGCCACCGCGCGCAGTACGCCCATGCCCTCGTCGTCGGCTTCAACTACCAGCGGCCGGTGCGCGGCCGGGGCGCCGGAATCTTCCTGCACGTCAACGGGCGCGGCGCCACGGCGGGATGTGTGTCCGTGCCGAAGAAGGCGATGCGGAAGATCCTGCGCTGGGCCGATCCCGCGCGGGGCCCGCACATCGCGATCGGGACGAAGAGCGGGCGCACGACGATCACCCGGTACTGAACCGGGATCTCCTCTGAACACTCCGGCGTGACGGCACGTATGTGTGGGCCAAGGGTCAAGTCCCCACGGAGGAACCGTGACCACCACGCTCGCCGGCGGCCGTGCCGCCCGCCGCCAGACGATGCGCCGCATCCGTCCGCGCCGCTCCCCCGCCGTGCCCCTGCTGCTCGCCGTGGGTGCGGGCGCGGTGGCCGTGCTGTGGTTGTGGTGGACCAACACACCGTCCATCGCGGACACCACCGGGAAGATCATCGCCGCGGGCCGGATCACCGGTCTGCTCGCCGGCTATCTGATGGCCCTGGTGGTGCTCCAGATGGCGCGGGTGCCCGCACTGGAACGCCGGGTGGGTTCGGACCGGGTCGCCCGCTGGCACGCGATGAGCGGCCGCTACACCGTCAGCCTGGTCATGGCGCATGTCTTCCTGATCATGTGGGGTTATGCCCGTCAGGCGGGCAGGAGCCTCGGCGACATCGTGCAGCAGACGGTCACCTCCATCAACACGCTGCCCGACATGGGCAAGGCCGCCATCGGCACCGGTCTGCTGTTCGTGATCGCCTTCATCTCCATCGGCCCGATCCGGCGCCGGCTGCCGTACGACGGCTGGTACCACGTGCACCTGCTGACGTACGCGGCGGTCTTCCTGACGTTCTGGCACCAGATCACCACCGGCAACGAGTTCGCCGTGGAGCCGACCGCGAAGACCTTCTGGTACGGGCTGTACGGCGTCGTGACCGCGCTGGTGCTGTGGTACCGGGTCATCACCCCGGTGCGGCTGAACATGCGGCACCGGATGCGGGTCGAGGCGGTCGTCGAGGAGACGCCGGGCATCGTGTCCGTACTGATCGGCGGGCGCAAGCTGCACCGGATGGGGGCGGAGGCCGGGCAGTTCTTCCGCTGGCGGTTCAAGGCGCCGGGCATGCGCTTCAGCTCCCATCCGTACTCGCTGTCGGCGGCGCCCCGGCCGGACATGCTGCGGATCACGGTCAAGGCGATCGGCGACCACACCTCCCGGCTGCGCGAGCTGGAGCCCGGGACGAAGGTGTGGGCGGAGGGCCCGTACGGGGCACTGACCGCGCAGCGCCGCAGCCGGGGCAAGGTGCTGCTGGTGGCGGGCGGGGTGGGGATCACCCCGATGCGGGCGCTGTTCGAGACGCTGCCCGGCGCCTCCGGTGACATCACGCTGCTGTACCGGGCGAACAGCACGCAGGACCTGGCGCTGTGGGGCGAGCTGGCGAAGATCGCCGACGAGCGCGGTGCCCGGTTGATGTACGCGGTGAACAGCCCCGACGGGGAGCGCCCGGACATCTCGGCGGAGAGCCTGCAGCGGAAGATCCCGGACGTCGACCGCCACGACGTGTTCATGTGCGGTCCGGCCGGGTTCGCGCAGACGGTGTACGAGGCTCTGCGCGGGGCGGGAGTCCCCGCCCGGCGCATCCATCACGAGTCGTTCGAGATGTGAGCGACGGGTCATCCACCCGGGTCATCCACAGCCACCAGGAGCTTGAGAAGCGATGAGGAAGAGTCACCCCGTCCGGCGTGCCGTGCTCGCGACCGCCGCCACCGTGTCCGGCATCGTGCTGCTGCTGTCGCTCAAACCGGCGTCCGACCCCGGCTCGGCCGCCGCGGCCGGCGGTGCGGCCCCGCCCGCGGCGGCCCAGTCGCCGCAGGGCGGCGCCCAGCCCATCGGGAACGGCACCGTCACCGGTGACGCCGCGCGGACCCAGTACGGCGCGGTGCAGGTCCGGCTGACGGTGAGCGGCGGGAAGATCACCAAGGCCGAGGCCGTGCAGGCGCCCAAGGGCGGACAGAGCGACCGGGTCACCTCCAACTCCGTGCCCAGACTCAACCGGGCGGCCGTCGCGGCGCAGAGCGCGGAGATCGACGCGGTGTCGGGGGCGACCTATACGAGTTCCGGCTACAAGAAGTCGCTGCAGTCGGCGCTGGACAAGGCGCGGGCGGCCGGGTCCCCGGGTTCCTCGGGGTCCTCCGGCTCGGGCGGTGCCGGGAGCGCGCAGGCGCGGACCGTCACCGGGGACGTGGCGCAGACGCAGTACGGGCCGGTACAGGTACGGATCACCGTCAGCGGCGGGGAGATCACCAAGGCCGAGGCGGTGCAGACGCCCAAGGGCGGACAGAGCGACCAGGTCACCTCCGACGCCGTGCCGAAGCTCAACCAGGCGGCGGTGGCGGCCGGCGACGCGGGGATCGACGCGGTGTCGGGGGCCACGTACACGAGCGCGGGGTACACACAGTCACTCCAGTCGGCACTGGACAAGGCCGGTGGCTGACACGGTGGCCGAACCGGCCGAGGCTCCCGCCGCGGCGCGTCGTGCGGAGGAGACGATGGGGACCGTCTTCTCCCTCGACGTCCGCGGCGGGGAACCCGCCGCGGTGCGCGCGGCACTGGAGGAGGCGGTCGCGGGGCTGCACCGGGTCGACGAGGTGTTCAGCACGTACCGCGACGACAGCCAGATCTGCCGGCTGGCGCGGGATGAGCTGAGCGTCGAGGAGTGTGATGCCGAGGTCGCCGAGGTGCTGGAGCTGGCCGCGGAGGCGGAGCGGGTGAGCGACGGCTGGTTCAGTCCGCGCTACCGGGGGTGTCTCGATCCGACGGGCATCGTCAAGGGCTGGGCCACCGAGCGGGCGGCGCGGCGGCTCGCTGCGGCGGGGACGACGGGGGTGAGCGTCAACGGGGGCGGGGACGTGCAGTTGCTGGGGGCGCCGGGGGCGGGGCGGCCGTGGCGGGTGGGCGTCTCGGACCCGTTGCGTCCGGGCGGTCTCGCTGCCGTCGTCTCGGCGGCCGGGGCGGAGGAACTGGCGGTGGCCACGTCCGGTACGGCCGAGCGGGGGAATCACATCGTCGACCCGCGCACGGGCCGTCCGGCGGTGACCGACCTGGTCGCGGTGACTGTCGTCGCCCCTCGTCTGACGTGGGCGGACTGCTGGGCCACGGCGGCGTTCGCGATGGGCTCCCGGCAGGCGCTCGCCTGGCTGGAGTCCCTGCCGGACGTCGAGGCGCTGCTGATCACGGCGGGTGACGAGGTGCGGTGCACGGGCGGGTTGGCGGGGTGGTTGGGGTGAGCGGCGCTGCTGGGTGAGCGGCGCTGCGGCTGAGGCACCGGCGTGTCACTCACCGCGTTCGCGGGGTGCCGCCGCGCCCACCCGTGCCGCCCCGGGGGTACCTCCCAGGCCCTTGAGGCACCGGGGGAGGCACGACTGCCCGCAGCTGAGGCGGCTCCGCAGGTGCGACGTCCCCGGGGCGCGGGGAACTGCGCGACCGGCCACGTACGGCCCGCACTCGGCAGACCACCGCCCCGCCCCCTTCAGTGGCCGTTCTGGGCCAGGCGCAGCAAGTGGTCCGCCAGGGCCTGGCCTCCCGTCGGCTCCCTACTGATCAGCAGCAGCGTGTCGTCGCCGGCGATCGTGCCGAGGAGGTCGTGCAGCTCCGCCTGGTCGATCGCCGAGGCGAGGAACTGCGCGGCGCCCGGCGGGGTGCGCAGGACGACCAGGTTCGCGGAGGCCTCCGCGGAGATCAGCAGCTCCTGGGAGAGCCGCCGCATCCGCTCCTCCTTCGCGGACTCCCCCAGCGGTGCCCGGGGGGTGCGAAACCCCCCCTCGCTCGGCACCGCGTAGATCAGGTCGCCGTCGTTGTTGCGGATCTTCACCGCGTTCAGCTCGTCCAGATCCCGGGAGAGCGTCGCCTGGGTGACGCTCAGCCCGTCGTCGGCGAGCAGCTTCGCCAGCTGGCTCTGCGACCGCACCGGCTGCCGGTTGAGGATGTCCACGATCCGGCGGTGGCGTGCGGTGCGCGTCTGCGGCACGGCAGGCCCGGCGTGCTGGCCCTGGTCCTGCTCCTGGCTCATCGTCGTCTCATTCTCCGGATCGTCCTTCCCCG
Source organism: Streptomyces sp. NPDC020731 (assembly GCF_044334705.1). Taxonomy (NCBI): domain Bacteria; kingdom Bacillati; phylum Actinomycetota; class Actinomycetes; order Kitasatosporales; family Streptomycetaceae; genus Streptomyces; species Streptomyces sp. NPDC020731. Next base: position 17,787 of record NZ_JBIRTN010000014.1, on the reverse strand, counting down.
CCCGCCGTGCCGGCCTGGTCCAGGATGCCGGGCAGCGCCCCGAGGAAGGCGTCCACCACGTCGTCCCCGAGGTTCAGCGGCGGCATGAGCCGTATGACATCGGGGGCGGGCGCGTTCACGAGGAATCCGGCGTCCTGAGCCGCCTGTTGCACCTGGGGCGCGAGCGGCTCGGTGAGCACGATACCCAGGAGGAGGCCCGCACCCCGGACATGGTCGATCAAGGCGTGGCCGAACCCCTCGATTCCGTCGCGGAGTTTCTCGCCCTGCCGCTTGACGTTCTCCAGCAGCCCCTCGTTGTCGATGGTGTCGAGAACGGCGAGTCCGGCGGCGCAGGCGACCGGGTTGCCGCCGAAGGTCGTGCCGTGGTGGCCGGGCCCCAGCAGATCGGCGGCGCGGCCGAAGGCGACGGTGGCGCCCAGCGGCAGGCCGCCGCCGATCTGCTTGGCCAGGGTGACCACGTCCGGCAGGACGCCCTCGTGGGCCTGGTACTCGAACCAGTGTCCGGTGCGGCCGATGCCGGTCTGCACCTCGTCCAGCACGAGCAGCGCGCCCTTGGCGGCGGTGATGGCGCGGGCCGCCTTCAGATAGCCGGCGGGCGGGACGACCACGCCGAGTTCGCCCTGGATGGGTTCGATGACGACCAGGGCCGTCTCCTCGGTGACCGCTGCGTCCAGCGCCTGCGCGTCGCCGAAGGGCACATGGGTGACGTCGGCGGGCAGCGGCTGGAACGGCTCCCGCTTGCCGGGCTGGCCGGTGAGCGCGAGGGCGCCCATCGTACGGCCGTGGAAGGCGCCCTCGGTGGCGACGACATGGGTCCGTCCGGTCAGCCGGCCGATCTTGAAGGCGGCCTCGTTGGCCTCGGCGCCGGAGTTGCAGAAGAAGACCCTGCCGTCCCGGCCGAAGAGCTGGAGCAGCCGCTCGGCGAGGGCGACCGTCGGCTCGGCCATGAAGAAGTTGGAGATGTGGCCGAGGGAGCCGATCTGCCGGCTCACGGCCTCGACGATCGCCGGGTGGGCGTGGCCGAGGGCGTTGGTGGCGATGCCGCCGACGAAGTCGACGTATTCCGCGCCTTCGGCGTCCCAGACCTTCGGGCCCTCGCCGCGTACGAGGGGCAGGCGCGGCGTGCCGTAGTTGTTCATCAGCGCGCCCTGCCACCGCGCGGTCAGCTCTTCGTTGCTCACGAATCCCCCTGTTCGTCGGGCACGACCATCGTGCCGATGCCCTCGTCCGTGAAGATCTCCAGCAGGATCGAGTGCTGGACCCGGCCGTCGATGACGCGGGCGGTGGTCACGCCGTTGCGCACGGCGTGCAGACAGCCCTCCATCTTCGGCACCATGCCGGAGGACAGCTCCGGCAGCAGTTTCTCGAGCTGGGACGCGGTGAGCCGGCTGATCACCTCGTCGGAGTCCGGCCAGTCCTCGTAGAGCCCTTCGACGTCCGTGAGGACCATGAGGGTCTCGGCGCCCAGTGCAGCAGCGAGTGCCGCAGCCGCCGTATCAGCATTGACGTTGTAGACATGGTGGTCGTCCTGGCTGCGGGCGATCGACGAGACGACCGGGATACGGCCGTCGGCGAGCAGCGCCTCGATCGCGCCGGTGTCGATCTCGGTGATCTCGCCCACCCGCCCGATGTCGACCGACTCGCCGTCGATCGTGGGCCGGTGCTTGGTGGCGGTGAGGGTGTGCGCGTCCTCGCCGGTGAGGCCGACGGCGAACGGACCGTGCCGGTTGAGCAGCCCGACCAGCTCCCGCTGCACCTGTCCGGCGAGCACCATGCGTACGACGTCCATGGCGTCCTCGGTGGTGACGCGCAGACCGGCCTTGAACTCGCTGACGATGCCGTGGGTTTCGAGCGCCCGGCTGATCTGCGGGCCGCCGCCGTGCACGACGACGGGCTTGAGCCCGGCGTGCCGCAGGAAGACGACGTCCTGGGCGAAGGCGGCCTTGAGGTCCTCGTCCACCATGGCGTTGCCGCCGAACTTGATGACGACGGTCCTGCCGTGGTGCCGGGTCAGCCAGGGCAGCGCCTCGATGAGGATCTGGGCCTTGGGGAGCGCGGTGTGCTTACGCGTGGTGCTCATGATGAGTAGGCGCTGTTCTCGTGGACGTAGTCGGCGGTGAGGTCGTTGGTCCAGATGGTGGCGGTGGCGTCACCGGCGGCGAGGTCCGCCACGATGTGGACCTCGCGGTAGCGCATGTCGACCAGTTCGCGGTCCTCGCCGACGCCGCCGTTCCTGCACACCCAGACGCCGTTGATGGCCACGTTGAGCTCGTCGGGCTCGAAGGCGGCCTTCGTGGTGCCGATGGCGGACAGGACGCGGCCCCAGTTGGGGTCCTCGCCGTGGATGGCGCACTTGAGGAGGTTGTTGCGGGCGATGGAGCGGCCCACCTCGACGGCGTCGTCCTCGGTCGCGGCGTTGACGACCTCGACCTTGATGTCCTTGCCCGCGCCCTCGGCGTCGCGGATGAGCTGCTGGCCGAGGTCGTCGCAGACGGCCCGTACGGCCTCGGCGAACTCCTCGTACCGCGGGGTGACGGCGGAGGCGCCCGAGGCGAGCAGCAGCACGGTGTCGTTGGTGGACATGCAGCCGTCGGAGTCGACCCGGTCGAAGGTGACCCGGGTCGCGTCGCGCAGGGCCTTGTCGAGCACCCCTGGGTCGAGGTCGGCGTCGGTGGTGAGGACGACGAGCATGGTGGCGAGGCCGGGGGCGAGCATGCCGGCGCCCTTGGCCATGCCGCCGACGGTCCAGCCGTCCTTCGTCACGACGGACGTCTTGTGGACGGTGTCGGTGGTCTTGATGGCGATGGCGGCCTTCTCACCGCCGTGCTCGGACAGCTGACCGGCGGCGGTCTCGACGCCGGGGAGCAGCTTGTCCATGGGGAGCAGGACACCGATGAGTCCGGTGGAGCACACGGCGATCTCACCCGCTCCCGTCCCGAGCACCTCGGCGGCCTTCTCGGCGGTGGCGTGGGTGTCCTGGAAGCCCTTCGGTCCCGTACAGGCGTTGGCGCCGCCGGAGTTGAGGACGACGGCGGACAGCTGCCCGCTCTTCAGCACCTGCTCGGACCAGAGCACGGGCGCTGCCTTGACGCGGTTGGAGGTGAAGACGCCGGCGGCGGCGCGGCGGGGGCCGTTGTTGACCACGAGGGCCAGGTCGGGGTTGCCGTTCTCCTTGATCCCGGCGGCGATGCCCGCCGCCGTGAATCCCTGTGCTGCCGTCACACTCACGGCGCGACTCCGATCGTCGTCAGCCCGGTGGCCTCGTCGAGACCCAGGGCGAGGTTCATGCTCTGGACGGCACCGCCCGCGGTGCCCTTGGTCAGGTTGTCGATGGCGCTGATCGCGATGATCCGCCCGGCGGCCTCGTCGTACGCGACCTGGACCTGAACGGCGTTGGAACCGTAGACGGACGCGGTCGCCGGCCACTGCCCCTCGGGGAGCAGACGGACGAAGGGTTCGTCGGCGAAGGCCTTCTCGTAGGCGGCGCGCACGGACTCGGCGGTGACGCCGGGCTTCGCCTTCGCGGTGCAGGTGGCGAGGATGCCGCGGGGCATCGGCGCGAGGGTCGGCGTGAAGGAGACCGAGATCCGCTCGCCCGCCGCCGCGCTGAGGTTCTGGATCATCTCGGGGGTGTGCCGGTGCCCGCCGCCCACGCCGTACGGCGACATGGACCCCATGACCTCGCTGCCCAGCAGGTGCGGCTTGGCCGCCTTGCCCGCGCCGGAGGTGCCGGAGGCGGCGACGATCACCGCCTCGGACTCGGCGAGACCGGCGGCGTACGCCGGGAAGAGGGCGAGGGAGACGGCGGTCGGGTAGCAACCGGGCACCGCGACGCGCTTGGACCCCTCCAGCGCGGCGCGGGCACCCGGCAGTTCGGGCAGGCCGTAGGGCCAGGTACCGGCGTGCGGGGAGCCGTAGAACGCCTCCCAGTCGGCGGCGTCCCCCAGCCGGAAGTCGGCGCCCATGTCGATCACGAGCACCTCCTCGCCGAGCTGTTCGGCGACGGCGGCGGACTGGCCGTGCGGCAGCGCGAGGAACACGACATCGTGCCCGGCGAGCACCTCCGGCGTGGTCGGTTCCAGTACGCGGTCGGCCAGCGGCGGCAGGTGCGGCTGGAGCGCACCCAGCCGCTGCCCGGCGTTGGAGTTGCCGGTCAGCGCACCGATCTCGACCTCTGGGTGCGTGAGCAGCAGACGCAGCAGCTCACCGCCCGCATACCCGCTAGCTCCGGCCACCGCCGCACGTACCACCATGGGAAACCCTCCTCCTGGATGGCATGACTATACGTTTCAATGCACGTTTATGCAATGCGGTCCCGGAACGGCCCCGTGGCCGTCGGCGGCGGGGGTCAGGCCAGGGCCATCAGGGCGACGACGATCGCGAGGGGGGTGAGGAGCAGGGCGGCGAGGTGCCCGAGCAGGGCGCGTGTCATGCCGAGCACGGCGAACAGCACCACTCCGCCCAGCAGCCAGCACCCGAAGATCCGCAGCGCCAGGCCCTGGGCGGCGGTCTCCTCCGCGCGGGTGGCGGGGTCCCCGATCACACCGATCGCCAGCAGCAGGAGCACGCCGCCCACCAGGGCGCTCCCCGCCGCGACGAAGGGTGCGACGGACCTGTCGGCCCGCCGCACCCGTCTCCAGACCCTCACGGCACTCGGTCGTTCGACGCTCATGAGTACGAGAGCCTAGCCCGCCGCCCTCTCGACAGGGGGCCGGGAGGGAAGGGTCACCGCTGCCTGATCCGCAGGAACGTCACCGAGTTCGCCGGGAAGGTGTACGTGAACTCGCTCGCGGCACCCCGGAAGGTGGAGGTCACCGGGGTGACCGGGGCGTCCGTCTCCGTGTTGACCGCGTCCGCGTCGGCGGCCAGGGTGGTCACGCGGGCCTTGGAGGAGACCCTCGCGCCGCCGAGGTCGATCGCCGTGCGGGCCTCGGCCGGCCGGGCGTTGACGACCTTGACGATCAGGTCACCGGTGCGGGCGTCCTCGGTGACCACCTGGCGGAACGGCTCGGCCGGCTTGTCGTCGGTGAAGCCGCCCCACTCCTGACCGTCGAGGTAGAGGGTCACCTGGCGGCCCCGCACCTTGATGTCGATGTCGTAGGCGCGGCCCGTCTCGATCGAGCCGGCCTTGGAGATCAGCGTCGACTTTCCGCCGTCCGAGGCCTGCTCGACGGCGGACCGGGTGTTGTTCCAGCCGCCGAGGTTCCACCAGTAGTGGTTGCCGGTGTCCTTGACGCCGAAGGCGACGAGGAAGCCCTCCTTCCCGGCCTTCTTGGTGGCCTTCACATGGAGGTCGTAGTCGTGCCAGGCCGGGTCACCGGCCGTGACCAGGGTGTTCTCGGCGGCCTCGTCGGTCTGCAGGTACTGGCCGTCCTGGACGCTCCAGCTGCCGCCCCCGCTGTGGCTCCACTTCGAGGCGTCACCGGAGAAGTCGTCGCTCAGCAGGGACGTGCCGTCGGCGGAGGTCACCTTCACGTCGTCGTACGCCGCGCTCGTCGCCCAGGTCGACAGGCCGACGGCGCCGGTGATGGGGCCGCTGACGTCCGGGGTGGTGCTCGCCTCCGACGGGACCACACGGTCGCCGACGTTGGTCATGAACAGCTTCTGGACCTCGTAGTCGGCCGAGCCCCAGGAGGCGTGGTTGTTGAACCAGATCATGTCCGGGGACCACTGGACGTAGTCCTCGTTGGCGAGCAGCGGCGCGTACGAGGCCAGCTCGACGATGTCGGCGTTGCGCTCCAGGCCGGTCATGAACGCGGCTTCGGCGAGGCCGTTCTTCCAGGCGTTGCCCTGGGAGGCGTACTCACCGAGGAAGACCTTGGGGCCGTTCCTGTCGTAGGAGTCGTAGCGGTCGTTGTTCTGCAGGAACCACTGCGGGCTGTTGTAGTAGTGCTCGTCGACCAGGTCGACCTTGCCCTCGCGGTTGAGCTGCCAGGCGGTGTCGAAGGTCGTGCCGGAGTCGTCGGGGCCGGAGTTGGAGACGACGGTGATGCCCGGGTACTTCGCCTCGATGGCGGTCCGGAACTGCTGGAAGCGGGCGAAGAACTCGCGCGGCAGGTTCTCCTCGTTGCCGACGCCGATGTGGGTGAGGCCGAAGGGTTCGGGGTGGCCCATTGCGGCGCGCACCTCGCCCCAGGTGGAGTTCGCGGGGCCGTTGGCGAACTCGATCAGGTCGAGGGTGTCCTGGATGTGCCGCTTCAGCAGCGCCTCGTCGTCGGTGGCCCTGTTCTGGCCGCAGCCGGTGACCAGTGCGGGGACGACGGGCAGCGGCATCGCGCCGACGTCCTCGGCGAAGCGGAAGTACTCGTAGTAGCCGAGGCCGTAACTCTGGTTGTATCCCCAGAAGTTGGCGTTGGTGGCGCGCTCCTCGACCGGGCCGACGGTGTCCTTCCACTGGTAGGAGCGCTTGCGCTGCCAGTGGGAGGCCTCGCTGTAGTCCTCCATGGAGCCGGTGTTGACCAGACAGCCGCCGGGGAAGCGGACGAAGCCGGGATCCAGGGCGGCGATCTTCTCGGCGAGATCCTTGCGCAGGCCGTTGGACTGGTTCTTGTAGGTGTCGCGCGGGAACAGCGACACCATGTCGAGGGCCGCGGCGGAGGAGGAGGTGACGGCGAGGCGGCCGCGGTTGCTGGTGCGCGACGCGGTGAACTTGGCCGTGTACTTGGCCCAGCCGCCCTCGACGGCCACCTTGCGGGCCTTCGCGAGCTCACCGGCGGCGTCCTTCAGTGTGACGGTGAGAGTGCCGGCGCTCTCGGCGCGGGCCCACACGGAGAAGTCGTACCGCTCGCCCTCCTCCACGCGGATGCCGGTGTTGTAACCGGAGTTCGTGACCGACGAACCGGCGCCCAGGGAGAGGTAGTTGCGGTTGCGTTCGTTGAGCCGGCCGGAGTCGTCCACCACCTCGGCCGTACCGCCGACCGCCCAGGAGGTCAGGGGCGTGTAGGAGCCGTTGTCGGCGGTGGAGTACTCGAAGGACCGGTTCTGCACGAGCTCGGCGTACAGACCGCCGTCGGCGGCCCGGTTGATGTCCTCGAAGAAGACGCCGTACATCGTGTCGCCGATCTCCGCGCCCTCGGCGCTCGGGTCGACGGTGATCGTGTAGTCGGTGGCGTCCTCGGCGTGCGCGGGGGCCGGGACGAGGGCGGCGGCCGTCAGGAGCGCGGTGGCGGTGAGACCGAGTCCGAGGCGGGCGCGGTTTCGTGCTGTGCGTGACATGGATACCCAGCGGCTCTCTCTAGGAGTGGGGTGACTCTAGGAGGTGTTCGATATATCGATCAACGGTCAGCACTTCGAACGGCAAGATAGGGAGGAGGCAGGAGCACGTCAATGGGTCGTGCGACAACGGACACCACGCGGGAACGAGGCGGGATGGACGAGTTCTGGCCGGTGCCCGACGCACTGGGCTACCTCAGCGGTCACTGGCGGGCGGAACGGACCGTGCGGGACCTGGCGAGCGGCGAGGAGGGGCGCTTCGAGGGGACGGTCGTTTTCGGCCCGCTGGAGGGCGGCGGCCTGCTGCAGAGCGAGTCCGGCGACTTCACCTGGCGGGGCGTCACCCGGCCCGCCGAGCGGACCCTGCGCTTCCTGCCCGGGCCGGGCGGCACGGTGGACGTACGGTTCGCGGACGGCCGTCCCTTCCACGACCTGGACCTCACCGCCGGCCGGTACGTCGCCGACCACCCGTGCTCGGCGGACCTCTACCGGGGCGAGTTCACCGTCCGGGACGCGGACCACTGGCGGACGGTCTGGCGGGTGCGCGGTCCCGCGAAGGACCTGGAGCTCACCACCGGCTACGCGCGCGTGGGCTGAGCGGGCACCCCTTCGAGGCGCAGGTTCCAGCGGCCCGCCCGGCCGGCGACACCGATCGTCGACAGCGAGCGGACGTCGATGTTCCAGTACGTGGCGGGCGGGGCCTTGAGCACGTACACCAGGGCCGCGCGGATCACCGACGGCTCGGCCACGGCGACGACCCGGCAGCCGTCCTCGACCGGCCGGGTGTCGAGCCAGCCGCCGACGCGGCCGATGAAGTCCAGCAGCGACTCCCCGCCGTGCGGGGTGGACCGCGGGTCGGCGAGCCAGGCGTCCACGGTCCCCGGTTCCCGGGCCATCGCCTCCCCCAGGGTCAGCCCCCGCCAGCGGCCCATGTCGCAGTCGCGCAGGGCGAGCTGCACCAGCGGCGCGTATCCGAGACCCTCCCCGGTGGCACGGCTGCGCGGGGCCGGGGAGCAGTAGCGCAGATCGGCCGCGGCGAGCGGCAGCAGTCCGTGCGCGACCCGTTGCACCTCGCTCCAGCCGGCCTGGTCCAGCGGCCGGTCGTCCTCGAAGCGTTCGGCGAGCACCGGGGAGCTCCCCGCGGCGGCGACGAACGTGACCCGAAGTGCCATGCGGCGATCGTGAGTCGCCGAGGTGCGCGGGTCAAGGGGTGTCACCGAGCCGTCACTCAAGGTGCATCCGGCCTTACCCACCGGTAAGGACGCGCCGGACAAGTGCCCCGAAACGCGCCGTCATCCCTGGGCGAGCGCCATCCAGTGGTCGGGCCGCTCCAGCGGCCGGAACCCGAGCTTCGCGTAGACCTCGTGCGCGTCGTGCGTGGCCAGCATGATCCGCTTCAGCCCGCAGGGCCGCAGCTCCTCCCGCACGGCCGCCACCAGGGCCGTACCGATGCCCTTGCCGCGCACCGACGGGTCCACGTACACGTCGCACAGCCAGGCGAAGGTCGCCCGGTCGGTGATGACCCGGGCGTACGCCACCTGCTCCCCCGAGAGGGTGTCGTGGACGCCGAAGTTGAGCGAGCCCTCGATCGCCCGGTCCTGCTTCTCGCGGGATCGGCCCAGTGCCCAGTACGCGTCGGTGGACAGCCACCGGTGGACACGTCCGGCGTCGATCCGGGCGGGGTCGGTGGAGATCTCGTAGCCCTCGGGCAGGCGCGGGGAGTCGGTCATGGCCGGATGCTCGCAGGTCGGGCCGTACGGCGTCGAACCCTTATCCCAGCACCTCGTCGCAGGCGGTGCGCAGCCGCCGTACGCCCTCGGCGATCTCCCCGGTGCCGGCCACCGCCGCGAAGCTCAGGCGGAGGTGGCCGGCCGGGGGTTCGGCGCTGAAGTAGGGGCGGCCGGGGGTGACGGCGACGCCCGCGCGCAGGGCGGCGGCGGTCAGGGCGGACTCCGCCGCGCCGGCGGGCAGCCTCGGCCACAGGTGGTAGCCGCCGGACGGAATGTGCGGCAGGGCGAGTTCGGGCAGGTGGAGGCGGAGCGCGCCGGTCATCGCGTCCCGGCGGGCCCGCAGCGCGGCAGAGACCGCGCGCAGATGGCGCGGCCAGGAGGGCGAGCCGACGAGTTCCAGCGTGGCCTCCTGGAGGGGCCGGGGCACAAAGAAGGTGTCGACGATCTGGATGGCCCGCAGCCGTTCGAGAACCGGGCCGTGCGCGGCGAGCGCGCTCACCCGGAAGCTGGGCGAGGTCGCCTTGGTCAGCGAGCAGACGTGCACCACCACCCCGTCGGGGTCGTCGGCGGCGAGCGGGCGCGGCAGCGGGCCCGCGTCCTCGTGCACCAGCCGCCGTACGAAGTCGTCCTCGATCACGAAGGCGCCCGCCTCGCGGGCGATGCGCAGCACCTCGCCGCGCCGCTCGGGGGCGAGCACGGCGCCGGTGGGGTTCTGGAACAACGGCTGGCAGACGAAGACCCGGGCGCCACTCGCCCGGAACGCGTCCGCGAGCAGCGCGGGCCGCACGCCGTCCGCGTCCACCGGGACGGGCACCGGGCGCAGTCCGGCCGCGCGGGCGATGGCCAGCATGCCCGGGTAGGTGGGCGACTCGACGAGGACGGGGGCGCCCGGCGGGGCGAGCGCGCGCAGGGCGGTGGTCAGCGCGGACTGCCCGCCCGAGGTGACCAGCACGCCCGCCGCCGTCACCGGCCCGCCGATGCTGCGCGCGAACCACTCGCGCAGCTCGGGCAGTCCTTCCATGGGCGGCCGTCCCCAGGCGCCCGGCCGGCGCCCGGCCCGGGACAGCGCCGCCGCCATGGCTCGCTCCGGTTGCAGGGAGGGGTGCAGATAGCCGCCGTTGAACTCGATCACTCCGGGCGGCGGCGCGGCCAGCGAGACCAGTACCCCGGAGGCGTCCACCGAGCGCGGTACGAGGTCGGCGGCGCCGTCGGCGCTGAGGGCGACCTCCTGCCAGGAGGTGTCCCCGGCGGGCACGGCCGTCGCCCGGGGCCGTGCGCGGAAGGCGCCGGCGCCGGGCCGGGTGATCACCAGGCCCTCGGCGGCGAGCTGCGCCAGCGCCCGGGAGACGGTCACCGGACTCACCCGGAACCGCTCCACCAGGGCCCGACTGGAGGGGAGCTTTCCACCGGGAGAGTAGCGGTCCAGCTCCCTCCGCAACTGATCCGCCAGTTCACCGACACTGCTACGCTCATGCATGAGAGCACAGAGTAGCGCTACTGCCGCACTGCCGATAGCAGTCACCGCCCCCCGCGACCGCCGCGGCTTCGGCACCCTCCAGGCCGCCCTCGGCGTGATCGCCTTCTCCCTCACCTTCCCGGCCACCGCCTGGGGGCTCGAAGGCTTCGGGCCCTGGTCACTGGTGGCCGTGCGCAGTGTGCTCGCGGCGCTGATCGCCGGCGGCTGTCTGCTCGCCCTGCGTGTTCCGCCACCGGACCGGAAGCACTGGCCAGGACTCGCGGTGGTCGGCGCGGGAGTGGTGCTCGGCTTCCCGATGCTGACCACCCTGGCGCTGGGGACCTCGACCACCGCGCACGCGGCCGTCGTGGTGGGCCTGCTCCCGCTGACCACGGCGCTGCTGTCCGCGCTGCGCGTCGGCTCCCGCCCCTCGCGCCCCTTCTGGACGGCGGCCCTCGCCGGGGCCGCCGCGGTACTGGCGTTCACCGTGCAGCAGAGCGGCGGCGCGCTGACCACGGCCGACCTGTATCTCTTCGCGGCGCTCCTGGTGTGTGCGGCCGGCTACACCGAGGGCGGCAGGCTGGCCCGGGTGATGCCGGGCTGGCAGGTGATCGGCTGGGCGCTGATGCTGTGCCTGCCGATCACCCTGCCCGTCGCCGCGGTCGCGCTGAGCGTCGAGCCGGTGCTGCTGACCGCGCACAGCGCGGCCGGCCTGCTGTGGGTGGCGGCGGGATCGCAGTTCCTCGGGCTGATCGTCTGGTACCGGGGCATGGCGACCATCGGCATCCCCAAGGCCAGCCAGTTGCAGCTGGCTCAGCCACTGCTCACACTGGTGTGGTCGGTGCTGCTGCTGAACGAGCAGCTGACGGTGGCCGCCCCGCTGACGGCTGCGGCTGTGCTCGTGTGCATCGCCGTCACCCAGCGGGCACGCGGTTGAGAGGAGGCCCCGATGCGCGCAACCGAGGGCGACCAGCTTGTCCAGCACGGCAGGGTGGTCGGCCAGCACGACAAGGTCGGAGAGATCGTCGAAGTACTCGGCCCGAAGGGCGATCCGCCCTACCGGGTCCGCTTCGAGGACGGACACGAGGGCGTGTGCTCGCCCGGCCCCGACACCGAGATCCGGCACAGGGCGACGCGACAGCGGTAGACCGGCGCGGAGGTGCGGCCGGCCGCCGGTGGTGCCGGGCCGGGCGCCTTCGAGCCGGTCGAGTTCGGTCCGCACCTCTTCCGCCCCAGGGGCACCCATCTGCTCGAAGGTGTCCAGCGCCTGCCGAAGACGGGCCGGGACCGACTTCCGGTCCCGCGCCGCCGCCGTCCGTCATCGCGGCACCTTCGCCGGCCGCTGATAGTGATCGGCGACGACGCGGGCCATCGCACCGATCCGGTCCGTCGCCACCTCCTTGGCGGCGAAGAAGATGTGCCCCTTCGCCTCCGGCCACTCGGCGGCCAGCGCGAGGTGGCGGGACAGCTCGGCCGGGTCCCGCCAGGCCGCGGGCTGGGCCGGGTCGCCCGCCTTGTAAAGCGCCTCCCCCACGTACAGCCGGGTCCCGGAGCCCCGGACGACCTCGGCCCACCAGGGCAGCAGCTCGGCGTAGTCGGCGGCGGCGAAGCCGATGTTCCAGTACAGCTGCGGGCAGATGTAGTCGATCCAGTTCTCCCGGGCCCACCGGCGGGTGTCGGCGTGCAGGTCGTCGTAGGTCTGCACGCCCGCGCGGGTGTCCGAGCCGCGTTCGTCCACGTCGGCGTTGCGCCACACGCCGAAGGGGCTGATGCCGAAGCGGGTGCCGGGCCGGATCTCCCTGATCCCGGCGGCCGTCTCGCGCACCAGCCGGTCGACGTTGTCCCGCCGCCAGGCCGCCCGGTCCGGGAAGTCGCCGCCGTAGGTGTCGTGGGCGAGGTCGTCGTCGAAGGTCTGCCCGGCCACCGGATACGGGTAGAAGTAGTCGTCGAAGTGGACCGCGTCGACGGGGTAGCGGCGCACCGCGTCCAGCATCGCCTCCCGTACGAAGGCACGGACCTCGGGCAGTCCCGGGTTGTAGTGGAGCTTCCCGCCGTACGGGACGATCCAGCCGGGGTTGCGGCGGGCGGGGTGGGAGGCGGTGAGCCGGGCGGGGTCGGCGTGCGTGGCCACGCGGTACGGGTTGAACCAGGCGTGCAGCTCCAGACCGCGGGCGTGGGCCTCCTCGACGGCCGTGCCGAGCGGGTCCCAGCCGGGATGCGCGCCCTGGGTGCCGGTGAGGTACTGCGACCACGGCTCGTACGGCGAGGACCACAGCGCGTCGGCCGTGGGCCGCACCTGGAGGACCACGGTGTTGAGGCGGTTGTGGACGGCCGCGTCGAGGTGGGCGGTCAGCTCGGCACGCTGTCGCGCGGCGCTCAGCCCCGGCCGGGAGGGCCAGTCCCGGTTGGTGACGGTGGCCACCCACATGCCCCGCATCTCGCCGGTCTCCGCGGCCGGCACCGCGCGCGGCCGCGGCACGGCGGACGCCCGCGGCGCCGTCGCCAGCGCGGCCAGCGCCGCCGTCGCGAACACCCTGCGTGACACCCGTCCCATCGCGCCCCCCCTGGAACACCGACGAACCCCTGGTCGGCCACGGTCCTGCGCCCAGGATGCCCCACCCCCGCGATCGATCATCGATACTTCGGAGTAACGTGCACGAACGGAGCAGGACCCGGGACCCGGCGACCTGCCACAGCCGTAAGCAGGAGCGAAAGGACCGATGTGACCGACATCGAACGCGTCGGAGTGGTGGGCTGCGGTCAGATGGGCGCGGGGATCGCCGAGGTGTGCGCCCGGGCCGGACTGGACGTCAAGGTCGCCGAGACCACCGGCGAGGCCCTGGAGATCGGCCGTACCCGGCTGTTCAACTCCCTGTCGAAGGCGGCCGAGCGCGGCAAGATCTCCGAGGAGGAGCTGGCGTCCACGCAGGCCCGGCTGAGCTTCACCACGGACCTCGGCGAGTTCGCCGACCGTGATCTGGTGATCGAGGCCGTGGTCGAGAACGAGCAGGTCAAGACCGAGATCTTCCAGGTCCTCGACCAGGTGGTGACCCGGCCGGACGCGATCCTGGCCTCCAACACCTCCTCCATTCCACTGGTGAAGCTGGCGGTCGCCACCTCGCGGCCCGACCACGTCATCGGCATCCACTTCTTCAACCCGGCCCCGGTGCAGAAGCTGGTCGAGCTGATCCCGGCGCTCACCACCTCCGAGGGCACGCTGAGCCGTGCCCAGGCCTTCACCGAGAAGCTGCTGGGCAAGCACGCGATCCGCGCCCAGGACCGTTCCGGTTTCGTGGTGAACGCGCTGCTGATCCCGTACCTGCTCTCCGCGATCCGGATGTTCGAGTCGGGCATCGCCAGCCGCGAGGACATCGACAACGGCATGGAGATGGGCTGCGCCCACCCGATGGGCCCGCTGAAGCTGTCCGACCTGATCGGCCTGGACACGGTGGCCTCGGTGGCGTACTCGATGTACGAGGAGTACAAGGAGCCGCTGTACGCCGCTCCCCCGCTGCTGCAGCGCATGGTCGACGCGGGCCGGCTGGGCCGCAAGTCCGGTTCCGGCTTCTACACCTACGGCTGAGCACGAACGGTGACGTCTTGCGGGCCCAGCACCTGAAGGTGGTGCCGGGCCCGTGGCGTCAGATCCTGAGGTGGTGCAGCAGGAGTAACGCCGCCGCCATGTTGGCGGCCGGGACCTCTCCGGCGGCGACCAGGTCGGGGACCACTTTCAGGGGCACCCACTCCCGGCGGTCCGACTCGAAGTCGTCCACTGGGTGTCCGACGTACTCGCCCTCGTCGGACCAGTAGACGTGGTGCCGGGCGTCGGTGAGGCCGTTGGACGGCTCCACGCTCATGAGGTGGTGCAGCGGTCCCGGCCGCCAGCCGGTCTCCTCCTCCAGTTCCCGCGCGGCGGCCCCGACGACGTCCTCGCCGTCCTCGACCACGCCGGCCGCGAGTTCCCACCCCCAGCTGTCGGTGATGAAGCGGTGGCGCCACAGCAGGAGGACCTCGTTGGCCTCGTTCACCACCGTGGCCACGGCGACGGGACGCAGCCGTATGAGGAAGTGGTCGAGATGCCGGCCGTCCGGCAGCTCGACATCCGCGAGATTGACGCTGAACCAGGGATTTGAGTACACGGCCTGTTCGTTCCGCTTCGTCCACTGCACGGTTCTGCCACCTTCCGACGGGTAAGGGGCAATATCGCAGCAGCAGCGGTCAGACAGGCAGGCGCACGGGAGGCCGCCCGCGGTGCAGCGGCGGGCGCGGTGGAGGCACGCGGCCGGGCACGGGGGTCCTCGAACCGCGCCTGTGCTACAGCGGTACGCGCAGTGCCCCGTCGATGAGCTCGGCCGCCTCGGCCGTGCCCGCGCAGCCGCTGCGGACGAGGTGCTCGCGCACCTCGCGCAGTCTGTCCCGCAGCCGCTGCGACTCCATTCCGCGGGCCTGCTCGGCCATCTGCACCGCGATGGCCACCGCCTTGTCGGCGTTGCCCTGGCGCAGCTCGATGGTGCTCAGCATGGCCAGCCGGTGCACCCGGCCCCGGTCGTGCGCGGGGTTGTCCACGGCCGCCGCCGCGTGTTCCCCCGCCGCCGCCAGCTCGCCGAGGCTGAGCAGCGCCTCCGCCACCTGGACGTTGACCAGGCCGGGCTGGACATAGCCGGTCTCGTCGGGTTCGGTTCCGCGCCGGATCCGCTCGGCGGTCTGCTCGGCCCTCCGGATGCAGGACAGCGCGGCGGTGCCGTCGCCGAGGTGCGCGTACGCCTTGGCCTGCATCGCGTACAGGTCGGAGGCGAGGGCCGGGGTGATGCGGGTGCCGGCGGCGCGCAGCGCGGCCTCCGCGAAGGCGACGGCCTGCCGGTGCTCCCGCATGAACAGCGACTGGTTGACGAGCAGCGCGATCACATAGGCGCCGAGTCCCCGGTCCCCGCTGGCCTTCGCCAGCCGCAGCGCCTGGTGGAAGTAGCGCTGGGCGAGGCCGTGCGCGTCGGAGTCGTACGCGCAGATGCCGGCGACCGCCACCAGGCCGCCGGTGGCCCGGTGCAGTTGGCGGCCGGTGGCGTCGGTGTAGCCGCCACGCAGCAGCGGGGCGGCCTCGGCGTTCAGGAAGCCGACGATCCGGGCGCGGGTCGCGACCCCGCCCGCCTTGCGGTACATCTGCTCGTAGTGGGTGCGGGCGGCGCGCAGCATGTCGAGGTCGCCGGGGGTGACCCGGTGCCGGCCGCCGCGGGAGACGTCCACGTCCTCGGGCGGGTTCTCCCACTCCCACACGGGCATGACGGCGGGCGTGCCGGTGACGGCGGGGGCGCCGATTATGTGCGGGCGCCGCTGCTGGTCGGAGCGCCACAGCGCGGTGGCGCGCTCGACGAACCCGGAGAGCGATCCGGTGTGCGGGGCGGACGGCCCACCGGACACGCCGAGGCCGATGTCGTCGAGGGTGACCTGGCGGTGCAGCCGGGCGGCGAGCACCTCGCAGATCAGGTCGGGCACCTGTCCCCGGGGCCGCTGTCCCTTCAGCCACCGCGCCACGGCGGTGTGTTCGTAGCGGAGCGGCAGACCGCGCGCCCGTCCGGCCTGGTTGACGTGCGCGGCCAGGCCCGCGTGCGAGATCCCGGCCTCGTCCAGGATCGCGTCGAGCAGAGTGTTGGGCTGCATTCCAGGGCCCCCGGTGGCTCGGTGCCGGACAGAGTAGTGGCCGGCCGTTCACACGGGGTGTGAACGGAGTGCCCGTATCCGCAGTGTGCGCGCACTGTCGCCGAACGTGTCCGGCCGGTTGACTGAACTGCCTCGAAAGAGGCCGGCCGGGCCGTCGGCTCCCCCTCGTACAGTGCGGCGGCCCGTTTCCACGCCGTCCGCCCTGCCGCCTGCCCGACACTCCGTGGCGGGACGGACGGCGTGGCACCGCCGGTCACGCCGGGGACCGGAGGTGGCCGGCCGGCCGCGCGGTGGCGCGCGTCCCTGTGGGAGTGCTCCCCACAGGCCGCTCGTTCCTGAGGATCAGCAGGGCCACGTCGTCCTTCGGCGGGCCGACGGTGTGCCGCAGCAGTGCCGTGAGGACCGTGCGCAGCACGGACCGGGCGGTGAGCGGGTGCTCGCGCGCGGCCTCGGTGAGGACGTCCCGCAGGGGGAAGAACCGGCCTCCGGCGTCGCGTGCCTCCTCTGCTCCGTCCGTGTGCAGGACGAGTGCGTCGCCGGGCAGCAGGGGGCCGCAGGGAACGGCGGGGAGTTCGGGCGGCAGCGGGAACGGGCCGAGCGGTGGAAGCGGATCGGTGCGGGCGAGCGGTTCGGCCCGTGTGCCGGTCAGCAGATACGGCCAGGGGTGGCCGCAGTTCAGGGCCCGTACGCCCCCGTCCGGGAGGATCTCCAGCAGCAGGACGGTGACGAACTCCTCGCCGGGCGGGCCGTCCTGGGCGGCACCCGCCGGATCGTGCCCGCCGTGGGCCCGCTCCCGCAGGTGCCGGGCCATCGCCCGCTCCAGCCGGCGCAGCACACCGGCGAGTTCGGCCTCGTCGTGGGCGGCCTCGCGGAAGCTGCCGAGAACGGCGGCGACGGTCCGTACGGCACCGAGTCCGTGCCCGCGGACGTCACCGATGACGGCCCGTACGCCGTGCTCGGTGGCGACCACCTCGTACAGGTCGCCGATCCGGGCTCCCGGGTCGGCGGAGAGGTGGACCGCAGCGGTGGCCAGGCCGTCGACCCGCGGGGGCGGCGGTCGCAGCAGCACGCTCTGCGCGGCCTCCGCGACCCGGCGGGCCCGCCGCAGTTCGCGCAGCAGCCGGTGCCGGACGTGCATCACCAGGCCGGTGACGATCGCACACATCACGGCGCTGCTGACGAGGCGCGCGCCGAGGGCGTCGTCGTGGGCGAGCGGGCAGGTCAGCCGGTAGGCGACCGCGGTGGCACCCAAGGCCGTGGGCACCGCGAGGGTGGGCACCCGTGAGGACAGGAACCGGGGTGGCACCCTGCGGGGAGCCCCAGGCTTGAAGCGGATCATGCCGATGGCCCCCCATATAGGCCCGGACAGCGCAGACCGGCCCCGAGAGGCCGGTCCGATTCTGTCGACCGTATGGCCTGATCCGGACGTATCACCTCGGATAGTCACCCGAACGAGTGAGGTGACCGGCGGGATGAGGGAAACGGGGGGCGGGGGGGGGGGGGGTGAACCCCCCCCCCCCCCCCCCCCCCCCCCGGGGGGGGGCGGGGGGGCGGGCGGGGGGGGGGGGGGGGGTTTTTGCCCCCCCCCCGGGGGGGGGGGGGCGCGGGGGTGTGGGGGGGGGGGGGGGGGGGGGGCTGTCCCCCCCCCCCCCCCCCCCCCCCCGGAACCCGGTGGTTGTCGGCCCTGCGGCGGACGGGGGCGGGCATGGGGTTTTCGCCCCCGCCGCCCCTTCC